>DASYXX010000806.1:0-14160 GCA_035934395.1 Streptosporangiaceae bacterium | reverse complement strand
CTGTCGAGGCCAGATCCAGCACCCGGGTATCCAGATCGGCGGCCAGCCCGCCGCGCCACAACATGGCGAACAGCACCGGCAGCACTTCCAGCGGGTCTCCCACCCCGGCCGCCCCGGGCCCGGCTCGGCGAACACCTCCGCCAGGGCGGCCATCACCGCAGCGCGGGCATACCGCGGATGGCGGTAGCCCGCCAGCCAGCGCAGGTTGGCCGCCCGCACAGCGGGCAGCTCACCTACCCGGTCACAGGCCCAGCCGGCCTGCCCGGCCATCACCGCCGCCGCCGCGAACACCGCGCTGTCCGCAGCAGAGATCCGGTTATCGGGCCGGACGTCGATCAGCACGCCGGTGCCGTCGGCGCGGCGGACGAAGAAGTCCGGGGCGTGACGCAGTACAGGGGCGCGATCCGAACTAACCGCTGGTGGCGCGCTCGGAGGGACTCGAACCCCCAACCTTCTGATCCGTAGTCAGATGCTCTATCCGTTGAGCTACGAGCGCTAGATGTCCGGATAGTCTACGTCACCTCGCGGGCCGGCACGTCGTCCCAGCAGGGACAGCGCTCAACTGCTCCGGCCGTCTTGCCCGCGATCACCCGCGGTCAGCGCCGCGCGACAGGGGGTCGGCCGCAAGACCGTGTGGCTGGGCGAGGCGGGTCAGGGCAGCCGGATGAAGCTGGTCGTCAACGCGTATATGTCCACCCTGATCGAGGGCGTGGCGGAAGCTCTCGAGCTGGCCGACCGGCTCGGCATCGATGCCGACAGGCTGGCCGAGAGCATCGAGGGAGGTCCGCTCGACGCGCCGATCGCCGACGCCAAGCTGCACAAGATGGAGCGCGCCGATTTCGCGCCCGAGTTCCCGCTGGAATGGGCGCTCAAGGACGTCGACCTGGCGGTCGACGCCGCGGGCGGAGACACGCTGCCGCTGCTGAACGCGCTCTCGCGACAGTGGCGTGCGGCGGTGGCCGACGGACACGGGCGGGAGGATGTCAGCGCCGCGCGCCTGGCGCTGCGCGGCCACCGGTGAGCTGCAGAGCATCCCGGTGCTCCGCCAGGCCAGTGATCCTCGTCCGGCACGGCCGGTCAGCGTCCGGGCCGGGCCCGCGTGAACAGGCCCGGCGACCCGGCGGGCACCCAGCCATGCTCGGCCATCGCAACCCGCCAGGCGTCGCCGAACCGGGCCCGGCGACCCTGGGAATCTACCCGGGGCGTGCCATCCAGGACCAGCCTGCTGTAGACGACGCGTACCGTCATCCGGTCAGGTGACCATCGCAGCCGGGGATCATCGGCTCCGGCGTCAATCAGCCGCATGATCTCGGCAACCAGAGGTTCCATGGCTCGTGTCCTCTCCGGCGGCGACGTCCTGCCCTGTCCTGCCCGGCAAGGACCGTATCTGAGACGCCGCCGGCTCTTGCGCCGGATGCGACTGCGGCGCCGTGCGGTCCAGCGGTGGGGCAGCAGAGAAGCGGGTCCCGGCCTGCGGGGGCTCAGACCGGGACCCTAGGGGAAGAGGCCCTCAGTCCGAGAAACGTACAGCCGCCCGCGGGCGTTACTCCCGCCTCGACCGATATGTTCAGCGGTCAGGGTGGATGTTTGCCAGGCGCTGCCTGCCTGAGGGGATGGGGAACGTGACTGCACTGACTTATGACCTCGTGATCGTGGGCGCGGGCACCGGCAACGCGCTGCCCGCCGAGGAGTTCGCTGGCTGGCGGATCGCCGTGGTTGAAGCAGGCCGATTCGGCGGCACCTGCCTAAATCGCGGGTGCATCCCGTCGAAGATGCTCGTCTATACCGCGGACGTGGCCCGCGCCGTCCAGGAGGCTGGACGGTTCGGGCTGAACGCCCGGTGGGAAGGCGCCGACTGGGCGGCGATCCGCGACCGCGTGTTCGGCCGCATCGACCCCTTGCATGAGCAGGCCGTCGCCCACCGCAGAACGAACGGGGTCGACGTGTTCCTCGGCGAGGCGCGCTTCGTCGCGCCCAAGGTTCTGCGAGTGGGCGACGACGTACTGCACGGGGAGCGCTTCGTTCTGGCGACGGGCTCGCGGCCGCATATTCCGCCGATAGCCGGGCTCGCGGACTCCCCGTACCTTACGTCGGACAACGTTATGCGGCTGGATGCGCTGCCGAAGTCCATGGTCGTCCTGGGCAGCGGCTACGTCGCGGCGGAGACGAGCCACATCTTCGGCGCGCTGGGCACCGAGGTCACGATCGTCGGGCGCGCCGCTCACCTGCTGTCCCGGCACGATGCCGACGTCCGGGCCAGGTTCACCGAGCAGTACCGGCAGCGGTTCGATCTGCGGCTGGGCTCGACGGTCGAGCGGGTGTCCGCGACGGGCACCGGGGTGCGCCTCGACCTCGCCACGCCCGCCGGAGCGCAGCAGGTCGAGGCCGAGGTGCTGATGGTCGCGGCGGGGCGGATTCCCAACAGCGACCGCATCGATGTCGCCGCGGCCGGGGTGGAGGTCGACGAGCACGGCCATGTCCGCACCGACGACACCTACGAGACCAGCGTGCCGGGGATCTGGGCCTTCGGCGACCTGGCCAACCACTTCCAGCTCAAGCACATGGCCAACGCCGAGGCCCGCCTCGTCCGCCACAACCTGCTGCATCCAGACCGGCCGCGCCGGGCCACGTTCCCGGTCGTGCCATCCGCGGTGTTCGCCGACCCTCAGGTCGCCTCGGCGGGCGCGACCGAGCAGCAGCTGCGTGAGCAGGGACGGCGCTATGTCGCGGCCTCACGCGCCTACGCCGACACGGCCTTCGGCTGGGCGCTGCAGGACACCTCCGGTTTTGTCAAGATCCTCGCCGATCCCGCCAGCGGCCTGCTGCTCGGCGCCCACATCATGGGCCCGCAGGCGTCGACGCTCATCCAGCCGCTGATACAGGCCATGTGCCTGGGGAACACCGCCGACCAGATCGCCCGCGGCGTCCTGTACATTCACCCAGCCCTCACCGAGGTGGTCGAGCAGGCCCTGCTGGAGCTGTGACCGCACGCCCGGGGCGCCGGAAGGCTCACGCTGACTCGATCAGCGACACGATCGTGCTGGGGCTGAGCGGCTGGTGGCGGACGGCGCCGCCGAGCGGTGGGAGCGCATCCGCGACCGCGTTGATGATGGCGGGCGGCGAGGCGACCGGGGCCGTCACCGGCCGGCACCCGCGTCGGCGGCAAGCCTGGCGGCTCTCAGGATGCCCTGGTAGCCGGTGCAACGGCACAAGTTGCCCGCCAGCGCACCGCGCAGGTCGTCGTCGGACGGGTGCGGGTGATCGCGAAGGAACGCCGTCAGCGACACGACGAACCCGGCGGTGCAGAACCCGCACTGCAGACCATGGGCGTCGCAGAACGCCCGCTGCACCGGGCTCAGTTCGCCGTCCTCGCCGGCCAGCGCCTCGATGGTGGTCACGTCCCGGCCGTCGGCCTGGACCGCGAACACGAGACAGGCACGGACGGCGGCGCCGTCCAGGAGCACCGTGCACGCGCCGCACACGCCGTGCTCACACCCGAGGTGGGTGCCGGTAAGACCGCAGCGTTCCCTGAGGAAGTCGGCCAGCGTCAGGCGCGGCTCGATTGCGGCCGGGCGCCGTCGGCCGTTGACGGTGATCTCGACGGTAACCTCACGCATCCGCCGCCTCCCCTATCGCTTCCGTCAGCGCCCTCGCCACCATGACCGCCCCTACCCGCCTGCGGTATTCGGCCGGTCCGTGCAGGTCGGAGGGGACTTGGTCCAGATCGGCGACCGCGAGCGCGCCGACATCCGCGGCGGCGATCGATGCCCGCTGCCCCACCGCGGCGGCCTCCGCGCGCGTGGCGCGGATGGGTGTCGGTCCCAGGCCGATCAGGCCGATGCTGCAGCGTTCGATGGTGTCGTCGGCGGACAGGCGCACGGCGACGGCCGCGCCGGCCACCGCGAAGTCGCCGTGGCGCCGCGCGAACTCGCGCACCGCGAACCCGCACCGCCCGGTCCAGACCGGGAACCGGACGCGCACCAGCAGCTCGTCAGGCTCCAGCGTGGTACTCCAGAAGCCGGTGAACATGCTGTCGGCCGGGATCCGCCTGCACCCGGCCGGGGACATCGCCTCGATCTCGGCGTCCAGGGCCAGCGCGACCGCGGGGTATTCGGCGGCCGGGTCGGCATGAGCGATCGAGCCGCCGAGCGTGCCGCGGTTGCGGATCTGAAAATGGCCTATTAACGGTGTCGCGCGGGCAAGCAGCGGCACCGCAGCCGCGACTGCGGCGTTTGTCTCGATCGCCGCCTGGGTGGTGCAGCCGCCGACGGTCACGGCATCCGGTGTGGCATCTATGCCGGCCAGCTCAGGGATCCGGCCGACGTCGACCAGATGGCCGAACGACGCCAGCCGCAGCGACAGCATCGGGATCAGGCTCTGGCCGCCGGCGAGCACCTTGGCACCGTCACCGAGCTCCGCCAGCAACGCCACCGCCTCGTCCGCGCTGGACGGCGCGTGGTACTCGAACGCGGATGGCTTCACGAGCCGCAGGCTAGCCGATCGGCTAGTCGCGATCAAGAGGAGCGGAGAGCATTCACACACCTCTCCACTTTCAATCTATAGCGCACCCGGGGGCTTGCGGCAAGACCCGGGTCCTGCCGCATAATCGCTGGCCGAGGCCGGAAACCGACGGGAACGGGGGTCGCGGTTGCCAGCGACCTCAGATCGGAGCCAATGCCGTGAGCCCGCTTACCACGAGCGCGTTTGATCTTCCCGGGCGGCTGGCTGCCAAGGCCGACCCGGCGCTGATCGCCGGCGACGAGCGGCACTTCGCGGCGATCGCGCAGAGCCTCGGGCAGACGATCGCCGACCTGTCCGGCCGTCTGGATGCCGAGCGGAAGGCGCCCGGCGGCATCGGCCAGCAGGCGCTGGAGCGGGACCTGGAGATTCACCGCATGAGCGCCCGGCTGCGCGTCCTGCGCCGGTTCGGCCTGGACCTGTGCCTGGGGCGCATCGTGCGGGCGGACGATCCCGAGCCGGTGTACGTCGGGCGGCTGGGCCTGACCGACAGCGCGGGGCGGCGGCTGCTGGTCGACTGGCGTTCCCGGGCGGCTGAGCCGTTCTTCGCCGCGACGCACGCCAGCCCGATGGGCCTGGCCAGCCGGCGCAGGTACCGCTGGACCCGCGGGCAGGTCAGCGACTACTGGGACGAGGTGTTCACCGCGGACGGGCTGGAAGGACACGCCGCGCTCGACGACCAGTCCGCGTTCATCGCCAGCCTGGGCGCCAGCCGGTCGCCCCGGATGCGCGACGTGCTGGGCACCATCGCGGCCGACCAGGACGCGATCATCCGCGCGGGATCGCGCGGCGCGCTGGTCGTGGACGGCGGCCCGGGCACCGGCAAGACCGTCGTGGCCCTGCACCGCTCGGCCTACCTGCTGTACTCCGATCCTCGCCTGGATCACCGCAGGGGCGGCGTGCTGTTCGTCGGCCCGCACCAGCCCTACCTGGCCTATGTCGCCGACGTGCTGCCGAGCTTGGGCGAGGATGGCGTGCAGATCTGCACCCTGCGCGACCTGGTCCCCGAGGGCGCCGCGGCAGCCACCGAGGCCGATCCGGAGGTGGCCCGGCTGAAGTCGTCCGCGGGCCTGGTGGAGGCGATCGAGACGGCCGTGCGGTTCTACGAGAAGCCGCCGGCCAAGGGGATGACCGTCGAGACTCCCTGGTCCGAGATCTGGCTGAGCGCCGACGACTGGGCCGAGGCGTTCGAGGCAGCAGAACCAGGCACTCCGCACAACGAGGCGCGCGATCAGATCTGGGAGGAGCTGCTCACGATCCTGATGGACTCCGGTGACGACGACGTGCCGGCTGACCTGCTGCGCAAGTCGCTGCTGCAGAACAGGGAGCTGCGCACGGCGCTGTACCGGGCGTGGCCGCTGCTCGAGCCGACTGACCTCGTCGGGGACCTGTGGTCGGTGCCGGCCTACCTGCGGCTGTGCGCGCCCTGGCTCAGCCCCGCTGAGGTTCGCAAGCTGCAGCGCACGGACGCCCAGGCCTGGACGGTGTCCGACCTGCCCCTGCTGGACGCGGCACGGCAGCGGCTCGGCGACCCGCAGGCGTCGCGGCGTAAGCGCCGGCATGACGCGGCTGTCGCCGCCGAACGCGAGCTGATGGCGCGGGTCGTGGATGACCTCATCGAGGCGGCCGGCGACGACGAGTACGGCACCGGCCTGGTGACGATGCTGCGCGGCGAGGACTTCCACGACGCCCTGATCAACCAGGCCGCACTGCCCGGCACCGACCCGGACCGGCTCGCCGGCCCGTTCGCGCACATCGTCGTGGACGAGGCTCAGGAACTGACCGACGCCGAATGGCAGATGCTGCTGGCCCGCTGCCCGTCCCGCAGCTTCACCATCGTCGGGGACCGCGCCCAGGCCAGGCACGGGTTCACCGAGTCGTGGCATGACCGGCTCGCGCGGGTCGGGCTCGACCAGATCAGCCTGGCCTCCCTGAGCATCAACTACCGGACGCCGCAAGAGGTCATGGCCGAAGCCGAGCCGGTCATCCGGGCCGTGCTCCCCGACGCCAACGTGCCGGTCTCCATCCGCGCCACCGGCGTCCCCGTCTTCCACGGATCCGCTTCAGAGCTGGGCTCGGTCCTCGACGGCTGGCTCGCCGAGCACGCCGACGGGATCGCCGCCGTCATCGGCGACCCCGCATTCCGCGCGACGTCCCGCGTCCGGTCGCTGACCCCGCAGCTTTCGAAGGGGCTCGAGTTCGACCTGGTCGTCCTCATCGACCCCGAGGCGTTCGGCACGGGCATCGAAGGAGCGGTCGACCGCTACGTCGCGATGACCCGGGCGACCCAGCAACTCCTCATCCTCACCAGCCCCTGACGCCGGCCAAGACAACTGGTCACCGGAGGCATCTTGAGCACGTTCACGCCGAACGAACCCATCCATACCGGGCATGCGGTGGTGATAGCCGGAGGAGGCCCGACCGGGCTGATGCTGGCAGGTGAGCTGGCGCTGGCAAGGGGCACTCGCGGCGGACGCCGGCGTCCGTCCTGGCCGCCTCCGAACTCCCGCTACTGGTACGGCACGACCTTCAGCCCGCTCGCCTGCTGCACGAACGACTGGCTGATGGTGAACTGCCAGCGCGGGTCCAGCGCGACCTTGAGCAGCTGCGCGAGGGTCAGCGGCATGCCCTTGGTTGCCGGGCTGCCGGCCGCCATCGCGTAATTGGCCTCGTTCACACTGACTTCGGCGACGTTCGGCTTGAACACCGAGACCATGAGCCCGCCCATGTACAGCTCTTCCACCCGGACTCCGCCGGGCAGGCGGTAATTTCGGCAGATCGCGGGGTCCTCGCCCGCGCAACCGAAGTCGAACGGCGAGGCGCCAGCGACCATCATTTGTGCCTGGACAAGTCCGGCGCCGATCGGCGTCGTCACAATGTTGAACGCCGTATACACGGTTCGGTAGGTCACCGGCGCGCCGTTCGGGTTGGCGTTGGTGCTGGCCTGGATCTGGCTGAGCCGCGCACCTGTGGGCATGTCGTCGATCAGCAGCTGGCCGAGGGACTGATTGGTGATCGGCACCGGGTTGGGGTCCGCGTAGGCGGCCGGCAGCCTGGGCCGCATGAACTGGAGGTTGCTCGGGCTCGCCGCCGTGTGCCGTGGCCTGGTTATCCCGTGAGTCCAGTGGAGCCTCCGCCCGGCCGGTCCGTTACCGCCTTGGCCGGAGCTTGGCCCGATCCCGGCGCGGTGCTGGCCGATGGCCGCATGGCTCAATGCCCCAGCCAGGGCCGGGACGCCGAACGCCAGTGCGGGTACTGCGACCGCGGCTGCGCTCACCGCGGCCACGAACCGCAGCCGCCGGGTGCGTCGGGCGGCACGAACTGCGGTGCCGAGGAGCTGCTGCCTGATGGGCGGCTCGTCGCCGGCCATGGCGTCGTGCAGCAGCTCCCTGAGGCTTCTCTCGCTCATGGGATGCGATCTCCTCGATGTCAGTCAGTCAGTGCCAGCTCAGGCAGGCTGTGGCCGAGCCGCTCGCGCAGCTTCTGCAGTCCGCGGGCGCTCTGGCTCTTCACATTGCCGGCCGAGCAACGCAGGATGTGGGCGACCTGGTCGATGCTCAGGTCTTCCCAGTAGCGCAAGACCACGACGGCCCGAGCCTGCGGGGGCAGGGCAGCCAGCGCGTCGATGAGCACGACCCGCAAGTCCGTTGTGGTTGCGGGAGCTCCTTGCTCGGGCAGCTGGCCCACCGGAACCTCGCCGGACTTACGGGTCCTGCGCTGGCCGAGATAGGCGTTGACCAGCGTGCGGTGCGCATAGGCGTGCGCGTTCTCCTGCCTGCTGATGCGGCGCCAGGCCAGCAGGGTCTTCGTCAATGCGATCTGGGTCAGGTCCTCCGCGGCGTGCCAGTCGCCGCAGAGCAAGTAAGCAGTCCGCCGGAGCTTGACCAGCTCGATGGAGGCGAACTCGGTGAACTCCTCGGGGCACTCCACCCGTCCACCTTCCGTCAGCGGTGTCTGTGACACTCACCAGATGCGGTGACCGGCCCTGGAGGTTGCACCCAGGCTGGGAATCCGCTTCGATTCTGGCCGCATGAGCGGCTGCGGTGATACTCAGCGCCGCTTTCGGAAGGACAACGGGAAGAAGCCCAGGTGCAGGGCGGCTACCTGACCGCCGGGTTCGCGGCTGAACACAACCGCGGAGGTGCCCGATCCGTAGCCCGGTAGGTCGACGCGGAACGCGTCGGGGTCGTCGCCGTCAGGGTGCAGGCGGAGCCCTCTGCGCACCGCGGGCACCGGGATGCGCCCCCTTAGGGTGAGGTTGCCGCGTCGGACGGCGACCTCGACGCCGCCAAGCATCCTGAGCTGCGGGTCGGTGAGCATGCCGTGCCCCAGGGAGTACCAGCCGCACAGCTGGCCCCAGTCTTGCGGACGTTGCGGGACGGCTGTGGGCGCGGCATCGTCAGGGAGGTTGAGCAGGCTGCGGAGGACTGCATTTGCCGCAGGCCCGGTCGCCGCCAGCGGGTTGAATGGCCCGGTGTTGGCGAAAGCGAGGACCCCGAGTCCCTCGTCGGGTACCAGCAGCATGGCGGAATGGAAGCCGAGCCAGATGCCGTCATGACCCACCGTCTTGTAGCCGCCGACCTCGCCTCGGAAGAATCCCAGGCCCATCCCCGGTATCCGGGGATCGGGCTGGTAGTGGGGCTCGAACATGCCGGAGAGGGTCTCGGGTTTGAGCACCCGGCCGTGCTCGTTGGCGCCGCCGGCCAGCAGGGCCGCCACGTAGCGGGCCATGTCGCTGGTGGTGGAGTAGGCCGAGGCGGCCCCCGCCGGCACCGCCTCGCGGTCGGTGACGGCCGAGAGGCCTCGCGACCGGAGCTGGTACCCGGTGGCCAGGCGGGGCCGTACCCGATCGGACCGGGCCAGGTCGGAGTGGTTCATGCCGAGCGGGCCGAAAACGTGCTCCCGGACGTAGCGGTCGAAAGAAGTCCCGCTGACATCCTCGACGATCTGCCCTAGCGCCGCGAAGCCGTGATTGGAGTACGCCCACCTGGTGCCCGGATCGGTGTCGAAGCGCAGGCCTGCCCGGTAGTACTCGGCGAGCGCGGGCACCGGGCTCCCGGCCGGGACCCCCCAGCCCAGGGCCGGCCTCAGCAGATCAGAGGCCGTGCGCACGGCCCGGACCCCGGCGGTGTGAGTCAGCAGGTGCCGCAGCGTCACCGGGCGGAAACCCGCGCGGGCGGGAACCAGCCGGTAAGCGCGCAAGTAGTCCGCCGCGGGCGCATCGAGCTCGACCAGCCCCTGCTCCTGCAGTTGCATGACGGCAATCGCGGTAATGGTCTTGGTGAGCGAGGCGATCCGGAAGACCGTATCCTCATCAACCGGCGTTCCGGCCTCGATGTCAGCGACGCCGTGCCCGTGGAACCATTCCAGGGACCCGCCGCGGATCACCGCCATCGCAAGCCCAGCGACCGGCCAGTGGTTGAGGATATCGCCGACCCTGGCCGTCAGCCTGGTCTTGTCGAGGGCCGCACTCACCAATATCACTCCTCCTGCCAGCTCATCGCGCCACGCGGCCCAGGGCTGCGCGCCCGCCAAACCGCCGCGGGCCGATGACCGCTGTCACTCGGGCGGGGACGGAGCGAGCCGACACGCTCGCCTATTTCATCATTCTGTCCAATTGGACATCGGGCGGACAGATCGATGAGACATTGTCTCACGACAGTGCGACCAAGATCGGTCTCAATCTCGTGGCATTTCCTCGGCTGTCGCGGGGTAGCGCCCGCCAAGCGGCCGCCGGAGTAGCCAATGTCGGTCTGGTTCTCAACAGGTCCTATGTCCGGCGGTGCCTGCGGATGAGCCGGATGAACCAGCCGAATGCACCGACGGCGATCAGGCATGCGAAGAGGACCTCCGCGATCATGCGCCCGCTGGTAGCTGGTCCAGGCGAGGTGTAATGGCGGTTGTCTCGCGCCGCTGAGCTGGTGGCCCCGGCGACCCGGCCGGCGCCGGCGGCAGATGTGCGGAAGGCGATCACGGTCCGGGCGCTCGCGGCGAGCATAAGGCCAGCACCGATACCGGGCGTCGGGAAGTGGTTCGCGGGCGCGCCGGTGGCTGCCTGCTGGCGTATCTTGCCGGTGGCCGGGTCAAGACCGTACAGCCGGCCGTTCTGCCCGATCGTCCAGACCAGGCCCCCGGCAACGATCGGGGGCCCGCCACCGACGCCGGAACTCCACAGCAGGCGCAGCGCGGGCGGGGAGCTGGTGACTTTGACCGCGATTATGCCGCTGAGGCACGGCAGGTACACGATCATCCCGGGGTCGGCGCTGCCACCGTCGATGTTGGTATTGCAGACCGGGCCGAGCTCCGCCTGCTGCTTGCCGATGCCACCGAGGTGCCTGCCGTTGAGCAGGTACACGATCGGGTTCTTGCCTGCCAGGAGGACCTGGCCGTCGGGCAGCAGTACCGGCTCGATGGGTATGTCCAGGTCGTCAGCGTTATTGACCGGCCAGTCAGCGGGCGCGAAAAACTGCAGCAGGCGCAGGGTCGGGGAGATCTCGAGGACCCCGTCGCTGTTGTCATAGGCGTGCTTCGCTGAGTACACCGATCCGTTGCCCGTGGTCACCCACAGGTTACCGTTCGCATCGACTGCGGGCGCTGCCCCACCCATCCAGATCCCTCCGCGGCTCTCGCCGGGCCCCGCATCGACGGTGAAGAAGCGCGCTGTCCCGCCTGATTCCGGGACCGACGCGAGCCGGCCCCGATAGAACCCGCAGTCCTCGGCGTTGCCGCCGAAGCCGAAGTACACGCGCCCGTCGTCCAGGGTCAGCCCGGTGCGCTGGAGGATGTTCGCCGGGGGCTGGCCGGGCGGGTCCACGTCCTGCGACAGCTCAACCTGACCGGAGGCCGTATTCAGCCCGGTCAGCACGTGGGTGGGCCTGCCGTTCTTCAGCTCATCGGCCACGACGAAGATCTCGCGACGGGCCGGGTCAATGACCGGCGTGCCGGTGATGCCCACGATCGGGTTGATGTTCGAGCACGGCAGCAGCTTGGACGGCACCGGGGTGCCCAGCCGCGCCGACCAGGCTATTGCGCCGGTCGCCGCGGACAGTGCGTAGACGATGTCGTCCTCGGTCGCCACGTATACCAGGTCGCCGAGCGCCAGTGGCTCGCCATACAGTTGCCCGTCCAGCCTCGGCGACGTCCACGCCCTGGCTGCGGTGTCCACCGAACCCACCCCGGGCGCGACTCCTCTGCCCGCCGGATCATCGTGATACACGGCCCAGGAAGGCGCCCCGGCCGGTCCAGGCGAGTGCGTCGAGGCCAGAGGCAGTGGTGCGACGACAACGCTGGCTGCCGCGCAGCAGAGGAAGCACGCTGCTGGACGCAATCTAAAAACTGCCGCATCAGCAGCCCCCCCTTCGACCTCCCGTGGATACCCGACTGCGAGCGAGGCTACGCGCGAAATTCCCTGCCATTACGCGGTACGACGACCGGCCGGACTCGGGACTTAACGTATGGACTCGGGATGAGGCGAATCAACGGGGTCTAGTAGAACGATGCACTCAGAGCAGCGGTAAAGGCCTGCTACTCCTGCTCGCTAGGACGCCGAGAGTGATAATTAGCTGCGGGTTGCGCGGGTGGGCTGGCCCGCGTTTCTAAGCGCGGTCGGCTCCCATCACTTGGCGCCGTACCTCGTAGAGCATGATCCCGGCCGCTACGGCGAGATTGAGTGAATCGGCTGTGCCCGTCATGGGGATGCGGATGCGCTGGTCGGCTCGTTCTAGCATGTCCGCTGGCAACCCTGCGCCCTCGGGGCCCAGCAGAATTGCCAGTGGCGGACGGTACCTGGTACTCCAGTGGTCGCTGTGCGCGCGACCGGACGTCGCCAGCACCTGGATCCCGCGCTCGCGAGCCCAGGCGAAGAACGTTCTGGGCTCTGGCATATGTGTCACCGGCACGGCGAACAGCGATCCCATACTGGCCCTCACGGCGGTAGGCGCGAACGGGTCAGCGGCATCCCCGATGAGGATGACACCGGCCGCCCCGGTGGCGTCCGCCGTGCGGATGATTGTGCCGAGGTTCCCGGGGTTCCCGATCGCGTACAGGGCGACGTAAACCGAGTCGGGCGTCGCGGGCAGGTCGGCTGTCCGTGCAAGTTCGCCGCGGACGATTGCCGCAAGCCCCGACGGTCCCTCGCGGTCGGAGATCCGCGCGAACAGTTCAGCGCTCAGGTGAGCGACCCGGATGCCCCTGGTCTTCTGAGCGTTGACGATAGCCGATGCGGTTTCGGTGAGGAGACCGGGAGCGATGACCAGCACCTCGACATCCCAGCCGGCTTCAAAAGCCCTGCCGACCGGTTGGATGCCTTCCACCACGAAGGCGCCCTGCTGGCGCCGGTACTTGCGCTCCGCGAGCAGGCGGACTCGCTTTATCAGCGGGTTTGCCGCGCTCGTGATCATCTGGCTCATGGACGCAGTCCTCGCTCCTGGCGGCAGCCAGCAGAAGGTCGCCGCAGGTCTCCCGAGGCGCACACCGCCCGCTTCAGTTGAGAATAATACGGTCAGGGCCCGGAACCGTCGATATCAGGGAGTCGGGGCCATTCGCTGACGTACCCCTTCATATATGGCGATGGCAGCAGCCGTGGCGACGTTGAGCGAGTCCGCTCGCCCAAACATCGGAATTTTTGCCCGTGTATGCGCGGCCGCCAGGAATTGTGCCGAGAGACCGAACTTCTCGGAGCCGACTGCGATCGCGACCGGTCCGGTCAGATCGACGTCGGTGATCAGCACATCAGTGTCGGGCGTGGTTACCACGATGGATATGCCTCGCTCATTCAGCCAGTGCAGTACCTCGTCGATGCTGCCCGATGCGACCGGGACCGAGAACACGGTACCCTTGCTGGCGCGGATTAGGTTGGGATTGCCCCAGTCGGTTACCGGACCAGCCGCGATCACCCCGGCAACGCCCGCCGCGTCTGCCGTGCGCAGCATGGCGCCGATGTTGCCCGGCTTCTCCACTCCCTCGCATATCAGGAGCAGCGGCCGGGATCCTGGTGTCAGCGCAGTGAGGTCCGCTGGAACGGCCGGAACTACCGCGAGCCAGCCGTCCGGAGACTCACGGTAGGCAACCTTGTCGAACACGGCGCGGCTCAGGCGGATGACTTCGGCGCCGGTCGCCGCAACCCGCTCGATCGTCGCTTGCCCCTGGCTGGCCGTCAGTTCCGGGCAGCAGTAGAGAATCTTGGGCCGGACGGCGGCGTCCAGTGCCAGAAGCAGTTCCTCGTATCCCTCTAGGAGGGTCTCCTGGTACTGATCGCGTGTGCGGCGTCGGCGCAGCGCAACCAGGTGCTTCACGCGCGGGTTGCTGAAGCTGGTGATCCCAGGGTGCACTCCCTCATCCTATGAGCGGCGATGTGCCCGTCGTCCCGGTCAGCCCGGCGGCACGGGCCGTGGCAGGATCGTAAACCATGATTCCAGTGTTCAAACCGTACCTCGGTCGTGCCGAAATGCGGGCCAGCGAATGTCGTATGCGCCATCCGTACGCCATCGATTGTGAGATTACGTCACGCGACGTGAGACCCTACACTTTGGAGCACTAAAGCCTGGCCATGTCCACGAACCGGCTGTAATGGCCCTGGAACGCGACTGTCACCGTGGCGGTCGGGCCGTTGCGGTGCTTGGCGACGATGAAGTCTGCCTCGCC
>DASYXX010000015.1:0-1713 GCA_035934395.1 Streptosporangiaceae bacterium | reverse complement strand
TGGGTCGCGCTCCTACGTCCTGCAGGACGACGAGGGCCAGATCGCCGAGCCCTGCTCGATCTCGGCCGGGCTCGACTATCCGGGCATCGGGCCTGAGCACGCGTACCTGCACGACATCGGCCGCGGCGAGTACCGTCCGGTAACCGATGACGCCGCGATGCGGGCCTTCCTGCTGCTGGCGTCGACCGAGGGCATCATCCCGGCGATCGAGAGCGCCCACGCGCTCGCCGGCGCCCTCGCCGTCGGCGCCGAGCTCGGCCCGGACGCGCTGATCCTCGTGAACCTGTCCGGCCGTGGCGACAAGGACATGGACACCGCCGCCCGCTATTTCGGTCACCACGAAGACGCCGCCACGGTCGAGGGGTTGCCGAGATGAGCGGGAACACCCGGCTGCTCGCCGGCACCCTGGCCCGGGCGAGGCAGGAGAACCGGGCCGCGCTCATCGCGTACCTGCCGGCCGGCTTCCCGACCGTCAACGGGGGCATCGCCGCGATCCAGGCGGTCCTGACCAGCGGCGCCGACGTCGTCGAGGTCGGCCTGCCGCACAGCGATCCGGTGCTGGACGGCCCGGTAATCCAGACCGCCGACGACATCGCCCTGCGCGGCGGCGTCCGGATCAGCGACGTCATCCGGACGGTCCGGGAGGCGCACCGGGCCACGGGCAAGCCGGTCCTGGTGATGTCGTACTGGAATCCGATCGCCCGCTACGGCATCGAGCGTTTCGCCAGCGAGCTGGCCGAGGCCGGGGGCGCGGGCTGCGTCCTGCCCGACCTGCCGGTGCAGGAATCCGCGCCGTGGCGCCATCACGCGGCCGGGCACGGCCTCGCCACCGTCTTCGTGGTCGCGCCGAGCAGCACCGACGAACGACTGCGGGAAATCACCGCGGCCGGCTCGGGTTTCGTCTACGCCTCGGCCCTGATGGGCGTCACCGGCACCCGCGCGTCCGTCAGCGATGCCGCGGGCGCTCTGGTGCGACGCGTCAGGGCGACCACCGAGCTCCCCGTCTGCGTCGGCATCGGCATCTCCAACGCGGCCCAGGCCGCGCGGGTGGCCGCCTTCGCCGACGGCGTGATCGTCGGGGCCGCCATGGTCAAGGCGATCCTCGACGCGCCCGACCAGGCCGCGGGACTCGGCGCCGTTCGGAAGCTCACCGCCGAGCTCGCCGACGGCGTCCGCCGCGCCCAAGGCCTGCTGCGGCATAGCGAGGGCCGCTGGGCATGAGGTGGTTGCGGACGAGCCTGTGCCAGCGTCGCTGGCGGTAGCGGAAGATCTGTTTCGCTACGGCGGCGACGGCGCCGGTCAGCGGGCCGGCATCGATCTCGATGGTGTCGCTGTAGCGGCAGCTGTGGTGGCCGGCGGGCTGGACGCGCAGCTGGTGGTTCCAGGCCCGGAGTATGCCGCCGTGCTCGCGGGAGCGCAGGGTCGTGGCGGCGTGGTCGAGGCTCGCCAGGTGGATGGTGTGGCGGTGCAGCGGGATCAGGTGGAACAGCAGCAGCCAGCCGGTGCCGGTTTCCCCTTCGCGGAAGGGCTCGGTCCGGCCGGCCAGCGCGGGAACGCCGATCAGGCCGCGGGTGACGTAGGTGAAGGAGGCAGGGTGGCACATCGCCTGCCAGACCTTGCCGGCGCTGGCGGGCAGCTCGGTCTCCAGGTGGATGGTCCGCACGGCATCTGAGTGTCGCGCCCGGTCAGCCGCCGATGCCGATTGCCTTGGTC
>DASYXX010000790.1:0-6619 GCA_035934395.1 Streptosporangiaceae bacterium | reverse complement strand
CCGGCTGCCGCGACGGCCGGCGGGCCCGCCGCGACGACGCCCGGGGCGCCGGGCACGCCCTCGTACTTCGACCTGGCCAGGAAGGACTGCGTCGGCACGGCCGCGAACCCCGGTTCGAAGGTGTGGTACACGGTGGCCGGCGGGGTGCTGTCCGACGTCTACGAGCCGACGATCGACAACACGGACGTAAGCACGCTGCAGTACATCGTGACCGACGGGGCCACGTTCACCGACCTGCAGACGCGTGACATGACCTACACGGTCGCGGCCGACCGGTCGGGCATGGCCTGCACGGTCACGTCCACCGACGCCAGGCACGGCTTCCAGCTGATCACGACGTACATCACCGACCCCGGGCGCGACAGCGTGCTGCTGCGCACTACGCTGCGCGGCCTGCCCGGGTCCGGCACGAACCTGGCCGGCCTGCGCGTGTACGCGCGGCTGGACGCCCACGTGAACGGCAACGGCGGTGGCGGGAGCCAGAACGCAGGCGCCAACACCGGGGTCGTCGACACCACCACCGGCGTGCGGGTCCCCGTCATCGTCAGCACCAACACCATCACTAACGCCGCCAACCGCGACTACGCGGTACCGACCTACATGGCGCTGGCGGCGAGCAGCCCCGCGGGCGCGGCCAGCGTGGGCTATGCGGGCACGGCCAGCGACGGCCTCAGCCAGCTTGACGCCTCGCATGCGCTGACGCAGTACCTGTCGGCACCCGACGGGCACATCGTCGCCACCGAGGACGTGACCCCGGCCCACGGCGGCTCGGTGACCCTGGCCCTGGGCTTCGGCCGCGCGCAGGCCCGGTCGCTGTCGGCGGCGGAGGGCTCGCTGAGCCGTCCGTTCGGCCAGGTCGAGGACGAGTACCAGCGCGGCTGGGCCGGTTACGACGCGGGCCTGCGGTCGCCGCCCGGGCGGCTTCCCGGCCTGCGTGATCACTACTTCCTGTCGGCCAACGTGCTCAAGGCGAGCGAGGACAAGACCTACCCGGGCGCGATCGTCGCGTCCCTGGCCAGCCCGTGGGGCCAGTCGGTTCCCGCCGGGGTGACCTCCTCGCCAGGCGGCCCGCCTTCGTACTTCGGCTCCTACCGGGAGGTGTTCGCCAGGGACCTGTACGAGGCCTTCACCGGCCTGCTTTCCGACGGGGACGTCGCGACGGCCAGGGCGGCCACGCTGTTCCTGTTCGACCACCAGCAGCTCGCCGACGGGTCGATGCCGCGCAACTCGCTGCTGAACGGCAAGCCCGCCCCGGACACCGGCGGAACCCAGCTGGACGAGACCGCCTACCCGATCCTGATGGCGCTCCAGGCCGGCCTGGGCGGCGATGCCTCGCTCTGGCGGGACCACATCCGGTCGGCCGCGGACTTCCTGGTCAGCCGCGGGCCGTCGTTCGGCGTCGAGCGCTGGGAGGAGCAGACCGGCTACTCCCCCTCCACGATCGCAGCCGAGATCGCCGGGCTGACCGCCGCCTCGGTAATCGCCGCCCGGCACGGCGACGCCGCGCGGGCTCGGCTGTACCAGGCCACCGCGGACGACTTCCAGCTCAGCATCAAGTCGTGGACGGTGACCACCACCGGCCCTGACGGCCCGCGCTACTTCATCAGGCTGTCCAAGACCGGCGACCCGAACGCGGCGATCAGCTACGGCCTCGGCAACGGCGGCCCCACGGTCGATCAGCGCGCGGTTATCGACGGCGGCTTCCAGGAACTGGTGCGGCTGGGCGAGCTGCCGGTCAGCGACCCCGACGTGCGGGCGTCCCTGGCCGTGCTCGACAGGCAGATCTCGGTGTTCACGCCGAGCGGGACGGGTTACTACCGCTACGGCACCTCCGCCGCCCGCGGCAGCGCCGACGGGTACGGGGACTGCTACCAGCCGAGCCAGACCTCCTGCACGACGGTGGGCGCGCCCTGGGCGCCGACAGGCACCGGTACCGGGCACCTGTGGCCGAACCTGTCCGGTGAGCGCGCCGAGTCCGACCTCGCCGCCGGGGATTCCCGGGGCGCCGCGTCCCTGCTCCAGGCCGTGATCAGCTTCTCGTCCGGGGCGGGGCTGGTGCCGGAGCAGGCCTGGGAGGACCCGGACCTGCCGGCCTCGCCGTTCGGCAGCGACCCGGCGACCGCGTCCATCGGGTTCACCGACGGTAAGGCGGCCGGGTCGGCCTCGCCGCTGACCTGGGCCCAGGCGCAGGAACTGCGGCTGATCACCTCGCTGGGAACCGGCCGCAACGTGGACACCCCGGCCGTCACGACCGCGCGCTATGTCACTCACGGGCCCCCGGGCTCGCTGCCGGTGACGATCACCGCCCCGGCCCAGGGCAGCACGCTGGCCGTCTCGTCCACGGCCGTGACCGGCACCACCGCGCCCGGGGCGTCGGTGGTGGTCGAGTCCGCGGACACCACGACCGGTGCGCCGGCCCAGGTGGCCAGCTCGACCGCGGCTGCGGACGGGTCGTTCTCGGCGACGGTGCCGGTCGGCTTCGGCAGCAACGTGATCACCGTGGCGGCCACCGCCGCGGCCGGGCGGAGCACGGGATACGGGCAGGTCACGGTCACCAACGAGGGCGGGGGTGCCGTCGTGCTCGACATCACCGATCCGGCGGGAGACGACAACGGGCCGGGCACGTTCCAGTACCCCACCTCTCCCGACTTCCACGCCGGGGCGTTCGACCTGACCAGGTTCCAGGTCCTCAGCGACGGGACCTACGCGTACCTGCGCGCCACGCTGCGCAACCTGGACCCGACGTTCGGGGTGACCGACGGCGCGCAGCTGCTGGACGTGTACGTGCACGTGCCGGGCGCCTCGCCCACCTCCACGCAGGCCGCGTTCGCCTCCCGCAACTACTCGATCTCGCCGTCCGGGGCGTGGAGCCAGCGGGTCGAGGCGCAGGGGTTCGGCGCGCCCGTGTGGGTGAACGCGTCGGGGAGCCCGGTGGGGACCCCGTTCGTGCTGGCCTCCCAGAGCGACCGGGCGATTACCATCGCCCTGCCCGAGGCGCAGTTCGGCACGCCGGGATCCGGCTGGGGGTTCAGCGTGGTGCTCACCGGGCAGGACGGGTTCAGCCCCGACCAGGCCCGAGGGTTCGCGCCGACCCCGCAGCCGTTCCTGTTCGGCGTGTGCGCGCCGGGGGGAACCGCACCGATCTGCTCGGTCAGCCCGTCGGCCGTGCCGAAGGCGATGGACGTCGTCACGCCGCCGGGCGTCTCCCAGGCCACCGAGCTCGACCCCACCCTCGGCCCCGTGGTCATCGCGCCGGTGAGCGTGCCCTGACCGGGCGGACGAGTCGACGGCCGACCGGCTACGGCGTGACCGTGGCGGCCCAGGCGGTCTGGTGGTAGTGGCCGCTGACCTGCGGGCGGTAAGGCTGGCAGAGGCTCCGCGCGGGCTACCGAGGGTCGGCGAAGAACTCGAGCTGGATCCGGTCCGGGTCACGAAAGACAAGCACGACCGCGCCCGGAATCGAGTTGGCGGCCGCGACCGCGGAATTGGTGACCCCGGCGTCGGACAGCCGCTCCGCCCAGGCCGCGAGCTCCTCGCGATCGGCCACCCTGAAGGCCAGGTGGTCGAGGCCCACGCGCGTCTCGTCAAACGCCCCCTGGTCGCCCGCCCGGTGCTGCGTCAGCCCGAGCCGGATGTCCAGGCCGTCGTGACGGAGAAATATCTTGCGGCGGGCCCCGTCGGCCGGCTCGAACTCCCCGTCTCGGCGGAAGCCCAGGACCTCCTGGTACCAGGCGGCGCTCGCGTCGACGTCCCGCACCGTCAGCCCGAGATGGTGGATCCCGGAGATCATCGCGCCGTCGGTGCGGTCGTGAGGGACAGGAAGTCGGCGACGCGAAGGAGCCGCAGCACCTCCCGCTCGACGGGCCGGATGCCGCGCCGACTCTCGTCGCGGAACAGCCGCGGTGCGGCCAGCCGGACCGTGCGCCCCCGTGTCCGCAGCTCACAGCCTCCGGCGGCCAGGACATTCTTGACCCAGTCCGCGTCCGGGCCGTAGGTCAGGGCCAGGACGAAGCCGTCCTCGGCGGGGAACACGCTGACCGGCGTCTGATACACGCGGCCGGAACGCCGGCCGCGGTGCACCACGACGCCGAGGCCGGGCGCCCACGGGGCGATGTGCCTGGTGACCCGGTTCAGCCCGGCCCTGTTCCACCGCCCGACCACCCTGGGAATCGGCATGCCGTCAGCGTAGGCGCGTACCGGCCGCCCGGAATGACCGGCCGGGCACTCCGGTGTCGCAACCTAGCTCCGCCCGCTCGCGCGGATAACAACCGCGAGGATCGAACCGGCCGCCGGAATTGTCACAGGCATGACTATCCGGAAGGCGCCGACTCCAGGCCCCGGCAGGCTGCATGCGCCGCGGGCTGCATGCGCCGCAGGCTGCATGCGCCGCAGGCTGGCATGCCGTCCGTTAGTACCCGGATCCGCTGCCGGTGGCCTACTCCTTGCCCCCAGGACCGCAGCCAGTTATGGGTCATGCCGTTTCCGTGCAAGTGCCCGGCCCCTTGCCGGCCGCCTGCTCCCGCCTCGCCTCTCCACCGACCGTGCGATAGATCAAAAATCATGAAACAATTTCGTTCACGGGTTCGACTGAGACCCGAAAGTGTCAGATCCTCGCGATACAGTCGAACTGAAAATCGAGCTTCGCAGTTACGTCACCCGACGATCCATTCGCGAGGGAGGCCCCGAGACCGTGTACTTAGCCGACCAGCCGCCCACAGCGCCCGCCACCGCCGCCGACGCGGCCGCGATGGCCCGCGCCGCGCTGGGCTGGCTGGCCGCCGCGGACGTGGCGTCGCTGACCACCGCGGAGCAGGCAGACTGCCTGCGTGCGCTGGAGCGGATACGGTCGGTCCACACTGCCGCGCAGGCTAGCGTCCTGGCCGCGTTCCACGCCCAGGACGGATACGCCGACGACGGGCACGGCTCGCCCCGGACCTGGCTCAAATGGCAGACCCGCATCGCTGACGGCACCGCCAGCGGGGCGATCGGCTGGATGCGGCGCCTGATGGCCCACCCAGCCGTCCGCGACGCGCTCGCAGGCGCGGACATCTCCGAATCGTTTGCCCGGCAGATCTGCAACTGGACCGACCTGTTGCCCGACAACGCGCGCGGCGACGCGGACGTGATCTTGCTGGGCGCGGCGGCCGGGGGCGCGGGACTGGGCGACCTGGCTGGGCTGGCCGAGGAGATCCGCGAGCGCACCGCCCGGCCCGACCGCGACGGCGACGATGACGGGTTCGATGACCGGGGGCTGTACCTGGGCCGGACCTTGCGTGGAGCCGGGACGGTGCGCGGGGACCTGACCCCGCAGTGCGCCGCCGCGCTGGCCGCGGTCCTCGAGGCGCTCGGCAAGCGGGCCGGCCCCGAGGACCTGCGGTCCAAGTGGCAGCGCCAGCACGACGCGCTGGAAGAGGCCCTGCGGCGGCTGATCGCCTCGGACTGCCTGCCCGAGCGCGCGGGCCAGCCCACCCAGATCATGCTCTTCCTGGGCCTGAACCAGCTGCGCGACCTGCCCGGCGCCTCCGCCGCCGAGGCGGCCTGGGCCGGCGCGGCCGCCGGGCCCGGCTACGACTGCGACGCCAGCATCATCCCGGTCGTGACCGGCCACGTCGACACGCAAATCCTTGACCAGCTCGCCGCCTTGCTGCTGTTCGGGCCAGGCGTCGAGGCCGACCGGGGTCAGACGAGGCCGAGCCAGCCTGGCCGCACAGGCCAGGCAGGCAAGGACAGCCAGACGAGCCACGCCGGGAACGGTCAGACGCGGCCAGACCGCGGGGTCGCCGGGCAGGCCGACCACGGCGAGGACAGCGAGGCCGCCGCGTCCAGGCGGCGGCTGGCCGAGGACGCCGTGCGGCAGATCCTGATCGCCCGCGCCGCCGACCTGCTGTCCGGCCCCGGCGGGCTGGCCGCCTGGCTGCGCACAGGCCTGCTCGACGGCCCCGCCGCCTCGATGAGCCTGCCGCTGGATGTCGGCGCGGCCACCGAGACCATCCCGGCGCATCTGCGCCGGGCGGTGATCGCCCGGGACCGATGCTGCCGGTTCCCTGGCTGCGACCAGCCCGCCATGGCGTGCCAGCCGCACCACATCATCCCGCGGTCGCAGGGCGGCCCCACCAGCCTGACCAACCTGCTGCTCTTGTGCAGTTTTCACCATCTGATCGCGGTCCACCGCTGGGGCTGGGGCATCGTCTTGCTCCCCGACGGCACCGTAACCGCCACCAGCCCCGACCGCACCCGGACCCTGCGCTCCCACGGCCCGCCAGGCCAGGCCGCCTGACTGGCGCCGCCGCGCAACCAACGTGTGTCGACGGGGGCTCCGTTGCCGACCTCGGGGCACTTCCGATACTCAAGCAGGAACTCCCGGCCTGGCGGACGAAACTGATGCCGAGCTACCGGACCGGCTGACCAGCCATGACGGACAGAAGTACGGACCGCGAGATCGCGCTAAACCAGCCATTCTTATCCCATCGACCAGGGCGCTCTGGGCACACGGAAAGGGCGGTGGGTTGCACTTCCATCCCAGCCACGGGGAGTGGATCAAGCTCCTGGGCCCGGCCGGCTTCGTAGTGGACGCGCTGCACGAGCTGTACGCGGCGGCGGGGGCTGCCACCCACTCGTA
>DASYXX010000784.1:0-2724 GCA_035934395.1 Streptosporangiaceae bacterium | reverse complement strand
CCGCACTGCGTGGTTCAAAGATCGCTACCCGCCGCTCGGCTATGGCACACCCTCCGAACGCAGCTAGTCTCAGACTGGCTCACCCATCAGCACAGGAGGGCAAAAAGTGCAAGCGAGCGACGCTGCCCTGATCGGCTCGGCACGCACCCAGGCCGCGTCATCCCGCCGCGTCTCACCCCGGGGGGGTCCGGGGGGTCGTCCCCCCGGGCTAGCACCGCCCGGGCCGGTAAGCCGCACGGCTTCTGGCCCGGGACGGCGTCGAGCGCGGCCATCTCCTCGTCGGTCAGCGTCGTGAACGGCGCCATCTTCTGCGCGTACTCCCGGGCCCGGTCGTCCATGGACCCGCCGAGCTTGAGGGCATCGCTGATCACGTCGTCCACCCACTCGGCCAGCTGGCGCGGGTTGAACCGGATGACCAGCATGCCGCCGGAGTCCACCAGGTGGCGCGGCGGCTGACGGCCGAAGGTGCCCAGGACCGGGTCGACGAAGTCATCGTCCGCGAGGCCCTGGCCCGCGTGCACCAGCCCCCCGTAGTTGCGGTAATCGCTGGCGAGCACCAGCCGGTAGTTACCGCGGCCGGGGCCCTTGCCTCCGATGATCGCCGGCTCCCCCTCGTCGGTGAACGCGGCGACGCCCACATGATGCCACCAGGTGTGTCCGTCGACCTGCTCGCTGAACCGCGCCTCCAGCCCGAACGGCGCCGGCCGCAGCAGGCTTGCGACCTTGATGCTCATCGTCCCCTTCCTAACGGGCACAGCTAACAGCGCAGAGCTCGCTAACCGGGCATAGGCCAGGCACGGCCTGTCTATCATCCACTACTGACAGTTCTTGATCGGAATGAACCAGTGCGCCGGGCCGCGCGTAGGGAGAGGTATGACGAGCGTGGGGACTCCTAAGACCAGAACAACAGAGCGCCCGGCACCTGGCCGGTGGCTCAGGCTCGGGCTGCGGCTCGCCGGGGCCGGGCTGCTCATCGCCATCGCCTCGGTCCACCTGGACCTGTACCTGACCGGCTTCCGGAACATCCACATCATCGGGTGGCTGTTCCTGTTCCAGGTCATCGCCGCGTACGGGCTCGCCGCGATCGTGCTGCTGTCCGGCAGCCGGCTCGCCGCGGCGGCCGGCGGGCTGTTCGCGCTGTCCACCCTGGGCGGCTACCTCCTGTCGGTGTGGGTCGGCCTGTTCGGGTTCCGTGAGGTCCGCACGACCGCCGGGATCGTGGCCGGCGTGCTCGAGGTGGCGGCGTTCGGCGTCCTGGCCGCCTACAGCCTCCTGCCAGGCCGGGGCGCTCCGTCCCGGCCGGTGGCGGCCCGGATCGCGGGCCGCGTCGAGGCGCTGACACCGCTGGCCGCCAAGGGGGCCGCCGCGCTGACCGTCCTGGCCGCGGCGCTGCTCGTGGTCGGGCTGACCACGGCGAGCGCCCCCGCGGCGACCACGTCGGCCTCGGCAGGCGGCAGCCTGCGGGCCGCGACCATCGGCGGCAAGCTGGTGCTGACCAACTCCCAGGGGCTCACGCTGTACCTGTTCGCGCCCGACTCCGCCACGGCCTCGAAGTGCTACGGCTCCTGCGCCGCCTACTGGCCGCCGGTCAAGGGCCCGCTCACCCGCGGCCCGGGCGTCACCGGCACGATCGGGACGATCATGCGCACCGACGGCTCGCTGCAGGCGACCTACAACGGGCACCCGCTGTACACCTACATCGGCGACAGCGCCCCCGGCCAGGACCACGGCAACAATCTCGACCTCAACGGCGGCTACTGGTACGACGTGCCCATTTCCCGCTAACCAGAACGTCACTTCCTGTTTACCGTCAGAGTTGCAGCTACTTCACGGCACCGCCATTCGCGCGTCAAGAGCCGGTAATTTACGATATGCGTTGAACCGCGCCCTCTATCGGCTCGTGTACCGGTGAGTAACAAGAATTCTGACCGTACAGGGACCACATTCACAGAATGGGGGCATGGTGAAGTCCTGGCGGCTTGCTACAATGCTGGTCGCCCTGGTGGGCCTAGCGGCCGCGGCGTGCTCGTCAAGCTCGACAAGCTCGAGCACGAAGCCCGCCGCGGCATCCACGGCACCAACATCGTTCCTCAGTCAGCTGCACACGGCGACGTGAACCCCTACGGGGTGGCCGTCGTCCCGGCCTCGGCCGGCCAGCTCGTCGCCGGGGACACGCTGGTCAGCAACTACAACAGCAAGTCCAACGTCCAGGGCACCGGCACGACGCTCGTGCAGGTGTCCCCGGCCGGCTCGCTGCACCTGTTCGCCAACCTCGCGAAGCTGCCCGCGGGCCTGTCCTGCCCGGGCGGCGTCGGGCTGACCACCGCGCTCGGCATCCTGCCGGGCGGCTGGGTGGTGGTGGGCAGCCTGCCCACCGCGGCCGGCGGCGCGCTTCCCACCGGCGACCCGGCCGGGTGCCTCATCGTGCTGAACAGCCACGGCACCCCGGTGAAGACCATCGCCGGCAAGAACATCGTCGGCCCGTGGGACATGGCCGTGACGTCGAGCGCGACGTCGGCTGAGCTGTTCGTCTCCAACGCGCTCGGCGGCAACACCAAGACCGACCACGGCGCGCCCGTGACCGGCGACTGCACCGTGGTCCGCCTCGACCTCGCGCTCAGTGCCACGGCGCCGCCGGTGCTCACCAGCACGACCGTCGTCGGGACGCACTACCCGTGGAAGGCGAACAAGACCGCGCTCGTGCTCGCGCCGACCGGCCTCGCC
>DASYXX010000779.1:0-3281 GCA_035934395.1 Streptosporangiaceae bacterium | reverse complement strand
CTGCCCGGCTCGAAGAACGCCTGCGAGCAGGGCGAGTGCGGTTCCTGCACGGTGTACCTCGACGACACCGCGGTCTGCGCCTGCCTGGTCGCGGCCGGCCAGGCGCAGGGCGCCGCGATCGTCACGGTCGAGGGCCTGGCCCGCGGCGACCTGCTGCACCCGGTGCAGCAGGCGTTCGTCGAGGCGGGCGCGGTGCAGTGCGGGTTCTGCACGCCCGGGCTGCTGATCGCGGCGCACGACCTGCTGCGCGGGGGCAGGCGCCCGACCGACGCCGAGGTCCGCGAGGCGCTCGCGGGCAACCTGTGCCGGTGCACCGGCTACGAGAAGATCCTGGAGGCGGTGCGCCTGGCCGCGGACCGCTGGGAGGAGGATCCCTCATGATGGTCGTCGGCGGGTGTCACGTCCTGACTCTGGATCCGCAGCGGCACGCGTACCCGATCGGGTACGTCGCGGTCGACGGCTCCCGTATTGCTGAGGTCGGGCCCGGTCCGGTACCGGAACGCCTGGCCGGAGCCCGGCAGGTCGACGCCGCCGGCTGCCTGGCCACCCCCGGCCTGGTCAACACCCACCATCACCTGTACCAGTGGGCGACCAGGGGCCGTGCGGTCGACGCCACCCTGTTCGGCTGGCTGACCGAGCTGTACCCGGTCTGGGCCCGGATCGATGAGCAGGTCGTGCGGACAGCCGCGACCGCCGCGCTGACCTGGCTGGCCCGGGGCGGCTGCACGACCACCATGGACCACCACTACGTGTTTCCCGGCGCCGGCGGCGACGTGCTCGGCGCGACCGTCGAGGCCGCGGCCGAGGTGGGCCTGCGGTTCCATCCCACCCGCGGCTCCATGGACCTGGGCGAGAGCGCAGGCGGGCTGCCGCCAGACGACGTGGTGGAGCACATCGACACGATCATCGGGGCGACGCAGGAGGCGATCGAGCGGTTCCACGACCCGGCGCCGGGCTCGATGCTGCGGATCGGCGTCGCGCCGTGCTCCCCGTTCAGCGTCACCCGCGACCTGCTCACCGAGTCCGCCGCGCTGGCCCGCGTGAGCGGGGTCAGGCTGCACACACACCTGGCCGAGACCGCCGACGAGGACGGCTACTGCGCCGAGCACTTCGGCTGCACGCCCGCCGAGTACCTGGAATCGCTCGGCTGGCTGGGCGACGACGTCTGGCTCGCGCACTGCGTGCACCTCGGCGACGCGGCGATCGCCAGGCTCGCGGCCGCCGGCACCGGCGTCGCCCACTGCCCGCGTTCCAACGCCCGGCTGGGCGCGGGCATCTGCCGGACCCGGGCTCTCCTCGACGCCGGCGTGCCGGTCGGGCTGGGCGTGGACGGCGCCGCCTCCAACGAGGCCAGCTCGCTGCTCGGCGAGGTCGGCGACGCGCTCCGGTACGCCCGCGCGACCGGCGGGCCGCAGGCGATGACCGCCGCGCAGGCCCTGGAGCTCGGCACGCTCGGCGGGGCCAGGCTGCTGGGCCGGGAAGCCGAGATCGGCTCGCTCGAGCCGGGCAAGCTCGCCGACATCGCGCTGTGGCGCCTGGACACGCTGCCCCACGCGGGGATCGCCGACCCCGTGGCCGCGCTGGTGCTCGGACCGCAGCCGCCGCTCGAGCTGCTGCTCGTGAACGGCCGGCCCGTGGTCGAGCACGACCGCGTGGTGACCGTCGACGAGCGCCAGGTCGCCGAGGCCGCGGCTCGCTGCATCCGCTGAGTCAGGCGGTGTCGTGCAGTGCGGCCGCCAGGCGGGCCAGGATGTGCGCCCACCCGGCCGCGTAGGCGCCGCCGTTGTACCCGCCGGGCAGCCTGCAGTCCTCCCCGGCCTGCTCCTCGGTGAGCGCCTCCCACCCGCGATGCTCGACCGCCACCTGGGTCAGCGCCGGGCCCAGCGCCCGGAACGTCAGCTCGACCTCGGTCGGCGCGGGGGTAAAGGTCCAGGTCATGACCAGGCGTTCCGGCGGCTCCCAGGCCAGCAGCTCGCCCCAGGTCACCGTCGTGCCGTCCGCCCACGTCTCGTAGACCCGGCCGCCCACCCGCGGCTCGACCGTGACATCGCGCACCCGGTCCTGCCCGGCCGAGAACGGCCGCACCGGCCACCAGGTGCCGATGGTGCGCACGAACACCTCGAACGTGTGGTTCAGGTCGCTGCGCACCACCGTCGACTGCCGCACCGGCGGGCGGCGCAGCGGCGTCACCGTCGCGCGGGCGGAATCACGGCTCGCGGGCATCGGCGTCCCCCTCTGGCGCGGCTGTCTGCATCAGACAATCACATCTGCGTTCGGTCGGCGGGCTCAAGCTATCCCACGCTCCGCCTCGACCAGCGTGATCACGTCATCTGGCCTGGTGCTCCATTCCGGCTTGCGCAGCGGGGCGAGGCTCCGGATGGTCGGCAGGGCAGCCTGGAACGCCTCAGGGCTCTCCCAGCGGGAGAAGCCGGCCAGGTACCGGCCGCCGGGCTCGCGGCAGGCCCGGAACTCCAGCAGCCCGGGCGACCCGGAGGTCGTGTCCAGCACCTTGTACATGAAGTCCGTGAATTCGGCGGTGTGCTCGGCGGCCGCATAGTGGATGGCGATGGCGATGAGCAAGGCTGTTCTCCTCTTCAGTCGGATGCCGCCGCGTGCTCCTGCTTCAGGCTGCGGAGCTGCTGCGCGTGCATGGGCAGATGAGCGTGCCCGATGGCCTCGATGAGGGCGCGCAGCGGCCTTGGCTCGTCCACGACGACCTGGTCGCCCGAGACGATCAGAACTGGCAGCCTGACATCTAGCTGCTCGTCGCTGAGCTGTGCGGCGATCGAGCACAGCAACTCTCCGCTCCGGCGGACCAGATCGGTCAGCCCCGGCAGCCCGCCGGTCTCCCGGATGATGCGCTGCAGGTTCGACTCGTCGATGTTGATCCGGTTGTCGTAGGACGGCCGCAGGCCTGCGGCGATGGCTAGCGCCGCCGACGCGGCCGCGGCGTCCGCGGAGGCGATGTGAGCCAGCATGTGCTCGGCGTCCCATTCGCCGGGCGGTGGCGGGCCGAAGCCGCCGCCGCACACGACGCCGTCGAGTTCGGCGTAGGCACGGCGCAGCGCCGTGAGGTCGAGCGCGGGTTCCTGGCCGGGCATGTCGCTGCCTCTCCTCGCCTGTGCGTAGTCACGAAATCGTCCGAGCGCCAGCGCCCAGAGCGCGGCGATCCTGGCTCGCTGGCCAGCGGCCACCCGCTCCGCATCGCGCTGGATATCACGCCGGGCGGGGCGCCGGACCGCGGCGGTCGGGCCCGGTCGGCGCCCGCCGGGCCGGGGCGC
>DASYXX010000613.1:0-2475 GCA_035934395.1 Streptosporangiaceae bacterium | reverse complement strand
TCAAATGCGTTCACGATTGGTTCGCAGGCAATTCGCGTGCGGGCGCTGCGGGCGCCCCGGAGCTTGAGGAGGTCCCGATGCCAATCGTAGGCGGGCTGGATATCCACCGGAAGCAGATCACCTTCGACTACCTCGACACTGAGGTGATCTCAGCGAAATAGATTCGGACAGACGGGCTTTCTCCCGCCCAGGCGGGGACGCCAGGGCAGACACGCGGACGAGCCGGGCTGGCTGCAGATGGGCGTGGAGCCCCGGTAGAAGAGGTCTCACCACAAGATCGACTTCCGCCGGAAGGCTCCACGTGATCGCCTATCGTGCCACGCTCGACGTCCCCAGGGAACTGGTGCAGTTCGTCGCGAAGCTGCTGGCCGCCGAACGGCGCCGCCGCGGCACACCACGAGGCAGCCGGGCGCTGACTTGCTTCTGGCAGGCGGTAGCGGGTCTGCGGTGGTTCCGCGACCGCACCAGCTGCGACGCCCTGGCCCGCGACCACGGCATCTCGCGGGCCACCGCCTACCGCTACGTGGACGAGGTGATCACAGTGCTGGCCGCTGCGGCCCCCGAGCTGGCCGGGGCGCTGGAGCGGGCCCGGGAGGAAGGGCTGCCGCACGTGATCCTGGACGGCACCATCATCGCCTGCGACCGGTGCAAGGAGCAGGTCACCAGCGTTCAGGGCGAGGCCATCGACCTGTGGTACTCGGGCAAGGCGCACGTCCACGGCGGCAACATCCAGGCCGTGCTCGCCCCGGACGGGTTCCCGCTGTGGGTCTCGCCGGCCGAGCCGGGCTCGGTGCACGACATCACCGCCGCCCGCGCCCACGCCCTGCCCGCGCTCTACCACGCCGCCGCCGCGGGGCTGGCCGCGCTCGCCGACCCCGGCTACGACGGCGCGGGCATCGGCATTCATATCCCCGTCAGGCAGCCGGCCGGCGGGCGGGACCTCGACATTGATACCCGCACCCGCAACGCCTTGCTCCGCTCGCTGCGCTGCCTGGGCGAACGCGGGTTCGCCCTGCTCACCGGCCGCTGGCGCACCCTCCAGCACATCACCGCCAGCCCCAGCAAGATCGGTGACATCGCCCGCGCCGCCCTGGTCCTGACCCATTTCGAATACGGTTACATCACATGAATGCCACCGGGATCACTTTAGCGAGCGTCCCGTCAGGGCGTGATCAAGTTATGTCGCGTCAGCGGAATCTCATCTTCGGGTGCATGGTGAGGCCGGCCAGGTTCTGCCGTGAACTCGGATCGAGGCCCCCGCTGGCGCAGATCTGCCTGATCCGAAAGCACAGGTCGTAGAGCCAGACCCGCTCGGTGAGGTGCCTCCGGTTAAACAGCTCGGGGTAGCCGGCCCGCAGCCAGGCAAGCGCAGGGACCTCAGCAGCAGACACAGCACCGGAAAACTCCCCAGCCTGCATATCGGGGTCGTCACCCAGAATGGTCGCGACCTCAAGATCCGGCGGACCCAGCCGCGCCCATTCCAGGTCAAGCAGCGCGGCGAGGCGTCCCTGGTGCCACAGCACGTTGGCGTAGCTGGCATCACCGTGGACCACCACGCCGTCCTCGAACTCTGCATCGCTGACCAGCGGCCGCAGGTCCTCGACCCGCCCGCGCACCTGGCCAGCCAGAACACTGTCCATGCCGGGCTGTTCGTCCAGCCAGTCCAGCAGCGGGAGCAGGCGCGGGACCGGGAGCGGCACGATCGCCGACCCGACGATGTCATCGGGCGTGACCGGCGCCGCCGAGGCTGCCTGCCGCAGCTCCGCCGACAGCATCGACGGCGGCTCCCACTCGTGCAGCGCCTTCACCGCGCCCGCAAGGCTGACCACCGCATCGCGCCGCTGCCGGCCGGACAGCCGGGGCCACACCAGATCGAGGCGCTCACCGGGAATCCGCCGGGCAACCAGCCACGTCAGACCCTCGGTACATCCCGTGGCCAGGACCGCCGCATGCGGCACCACGCTCGGAAGCGACTCCAGCAGCATCCCCTCGCGAAGAAGGCGCTGCCGGTCACCTCGCCAGCACACGCGCAGCACCGACCCGCTGGTCAGCCACGTGTCGTTCGACCAGCTCCCCGCGAGGACAGCTCCCTCGAGGTCAACGGGCACGGCCGGACGGACGATCTCCAGGCGGGCGGCCGGGGCGTTCACCCGGCCACCGTACGTCACACGGACGAAGCAGGGCCAAGCGCGGCCCGAGCCCGGCCCTGGTGCACGACATCACCGCCGCGCATCCACGCCCCGCCCAGGCTGCACCAGGCGGCCGCGGCTGACCTGCCGGTCCCCGGCCACAACGGTGCCAGCCTGCGCATCCCCTCACGGTCCGGCAGCCACCCGGCGGCGGGGAACCTGACGTCAATACCCATACCCCGCAACGCCTTGCCGCGCTCGCTGCGCTGCCCGGGGTGAACGCGGGTTCGCGCTGGTCACCGGCCGCTGGCGCACCCTCCAGCACATCACGCCAGCCCCAGCAAGA
>DASYXX010000749.1:0-1733 GCA_035934395.1 Streptosporangiaceae bacterium | reverse complement strand
ATGCCGGTCGCGAACGCCACCGCGTACGCTTCGCCGCCGGTACAGATCGCGCCGCTGAACACCAGGTCGCGGGCCTCCAGACGGGAGGCGGTGCCGTCATGCAACTCGGCGGAGCGCAACGCGGGCACGGACTCGCCGGTCAGCGCCGAGAGGTCCACCTCCACCGCGCCGGAGAGCAGCCGCATGTCCGCCGCGATCCGCTCCCCCTCCTCCAGCACCACGACGTCACCGGGGACCAGGCCGGTTGCTTCGATCACCGCGGGCACGCCGTCGCGCAGCACGGTCGCCCGCTGCGGCATGTAGCCAGCGAGCGCTTCCACCGCCCGCTCGGCTTGCAGCTCCTGCACGAATCCAAGGTCGCGTTAAGGATGATCACGAGCACCACGGCGATGGCTACCGTCTGGCTGCCCACCGCGAACGACAGCAAGGCCGCCACCCACAGCAGCAACGCCAGCGGGTGGGTCAGCTGACGCGCGATCTCTCCCGGCCAGCGCGCGCCCACGCGTCGTCGCAGCATGTTGGGGCCGTACTGAAGCAGCCGCCGAGCCGCCTCGCGCGAGGAGAGGCCATGCTCGGACGTCTGCAGGTCGCGCAGCAGCCGCTCCCGCGGCTCGAGCACCTCAAGACCGTCGAAGGAGGGTTCAGAAACGTCCCTGTTCCTTTCACGCGCCGTGATAGCTGGAGGATCTGCGAGGCGATTTCCCTTCGCCGGCATTGCCCGGATCAGGTGCTGGGAGTCGCATTTCTAGCCTCTCAGCCTCAGGCCGTCGCCCCCGTGCCCGGATCACGTCCCCCGGTGGAGGCCGCCATCAAGCTCCTCCGCTCGCCTCGCAGACACCCCATTCACCCGCAGGACGCAGCGGCTGATCCAGAGGCGAAGGTCCCCGATAACCGGGACCACCGGATCGGCATCGACCCGGGGGCGGTCAGCGCTAGGGAGTCCTGTTCGCGTCGATCTGGTCGAAGTCGCCGTAGCCGTTGCTGTTTCCTCCGCCGCCCGACCACTGCCACATCAGCGCGTACCTGTCACCGCTGGGCTGCCCGCCGAAAAACCGCGCGCAGACCGATGTGCCGGCCGCCGGGCGCTCGACCGCCGGGTCGGCGGCCATGGTCAGCGTCACGCGGGCGAACAGCACCGGCTCGGGAGCCATCCGCAGCAGCGACTGGACCTTGACGGCGGCCAGCCGGACCGCGAACTTGGGAACATCGTCCCGAGTCTCGGTCTGCCGTGCACGGCATGCGTGGTATTCACTCTCCTCACCCCTCCCCCGCGCCAGACGGCACGGGTTTCCTCGATGGCGGCCAGCGGAATCGCGGGCAGGCCACAACCCCGCTCGGCGGATCATGGGCAGGCGTGCCCGCCAGCGGCCGGGGCACCCTCTCTCAGGGTCCCGCCCCCGCCGGTCCCGACGCAGGCGCGACCCTCGCGGCTGCTACTTCGCGGTGCCAGCGGAGACGGTGCGGCTGCCGGCCGGAACGTGCGCGACCTCGATCCGGCGCGCCTGCGCCTTCGGCGCGGCCGGGATCGTCACGCGGAGCACGCCCTCGGAATACCCGGCGGTGAGGTGCTCGGAGTCCACTCCCTCCCCCAGGGCGAACTGCCGGGTGAACGTGCCCTGGGGCCGCTCGGCCACGATGACCTGATCCTTGTCGCCGTAGTGCGGGCCCCGTTCAGCCTTGATCGTCAGCGTGCTGTGCTCCACCGTGACCTCGATGCTGGCCGGGTCGACGCC
>DASYXX010000747.1:0-7579 GCA_035934395.1 Streptosporangiaceae bacterium | reverse complement strand
CGGCGCGGGCAGCGGCGCGGGCGCCGGCGCTCGAGGAGCATCCATGATCGACAAGCGGCGACGCTCCCTAGTCCTCCGCGTCGGTGTCGTAGCCGCCGAGCCGGTTCAGCTCGTCGATGACGACATCCGGGTCGATCTTGGCGAACAGCGGCGTCGGGGCCGCCAGCGGCGTTCCCGGCGTGATCGGCGCGGGTGCCCATGTTGCCCGGCCGCCGTAGTCGCCCGTGATCACGGGGTACGGCCGACCGCCCTCCTCGTCAACCTCATCGATCCGCGGCATCTCCGACCACGTGCCCTGCCCGCCGAGCAGCTCGAACACGCGCTGCGATGACCGTGGCATGAACGGGGTCAGCAGCGTCTTGCCGTCGTCGACCAGCTGCAGCGCCACGTGCAGGACCGTGCGCATCCGCTCCGGGTCGGACTCGCGCAGCTTCCACGGTGCCTGCTCGGAGAAGTACTTGTTTGCCTCGCCGATCGTCCGCATCGCCTCGGTGACCGCGGCCTTGAAGCGTGACCGGGACAGCGCGTAGCCAACGCTGGCGAACGCCTCGCGGGACCGCTGGATTATCTGCCGGTCGGCATCGGTCAGCGCGCCGGCCTCGGGGATCGAGCCGACGTTGCGGGCGGCGAAGGACACCGACCGGTTCACCAGGTTCCCCCAGTTCGCCAGCAGCTCGTCGTTGTTGCGCCGGATGAACTCGGTCCAGGTGAAGTCGGTGTCCTGGTTCTCCGGGCCGGCCACCGCGAGGTAGTACCGGAGCGCGTCGACGTCGTAGCGCTCCAGGAAATCGCGCACGTAGATCACGACCGAGCGGGACGAGGAGAACTTGCGGCCCTCCATCGTGAGGTACTCGCTCGCCACCACCTCGGTCGGCAGGTTGAGGGCGCCGAGCGAGCCCGGGGTGCCGCCCCTGTCGCCCTTCCCGCTGTAGCCGAGCAGCATGGCCGGCCAGATCTCGGCGTGGAAGACGATGTTGTCCTTGCCCATGAAGTAGTAGGACTCGGCGTCCGGCGACTGCCACCACGCCCGCCAGGCGTCCGGGTCGCCGGTCCGCCGGGCCCACTCGATCGACGCGGACAGGTACCCGACCACGGCGTCGAACCAGACGTAGATCCTCTTGTCCGGGCGGTCGCGCCAGCCGTCGAGCGGGACCGGCACCCCCCAGTCGAAGTCGCGCGTGTACGCCCGCGGCTTGAGGTCGTCGAGCAGGTTGAGCGAGAACTTGAGCACGTTGGGCCGCCACAGCCCGCTCTTGCTCTGCAGCCAGGTCCCCAGCGCGTCGGCGAACGCCGGCAGGTCGAGGAAGAAGTGCTCGGTCTCCACGAAGACCGGGGTCTCCCCGTTGATCTTCGAGCGCGGGTTGATCAGGTCGGCCGGGTCGAGCTGGTTGCCGCAGTTGTCACACTGGTCCCCGCGCGCGCTCTCGTACCCGCAGATCGGGCATGTTCCCTCGATGTACCGGTCGGGAAGCGTGCGGCCGGTCGACGGCGAGATCGCGCCCATCGTCTTCTTGAGGAAGATGTACCCGTTGTCGTACAGGCCCTTGAAGATCTCCTGGGTCACCGCGTAGTGGTTGCGGGTCGTGGTCCGCGTGAACAGGTCGTACGTCATGTCCAGGCCGGCCAGGTCCTCGGCGATGACCCGGTTGTAACGGTCGGCAAGCTCGCGGGCGGTGACGCCGGCCGCGTCCGCCTGGACCTGGATCGGCGTGCCGTGCTCGTCCGTGCCGCTGACCATCAGGACCTTGTTGCCGTTCATCCGCTGGTACCGGGCGAACATGTCGGCGGGCAGCCCGAACCCGGAAACGTGCCCGATATGACGTGGTCCGTTGGCGTATGGCCAAGCTGGCGCGGTCAGGATGTGGCGGCTGGACATGCGGACAGGCTAGTGCACGGCCCCGCTCGCACGAGCCCTGCTGCTGTCACGACGGGCTAGGGCCGGCGGCGGCCGGGCGCACGACCGCGTTGTAGACCGCCCGTCTCGGCAGCCCGCGTTCCCTGGCCACGGCCGCGATGGCGTCCTTGCGTGAGGTGCCCGTCCGCTCCCGGGCGGTTACCTCGGCCGCGGCCGCGGCGGCGATCTCCGGCGCCGTCCCGGCTGCGCCGCGGCGTGCCCGCTCCGGGGCTCCCGCCACCACGATGGTGATCTCGCCCAGCGGCCCCGCGGCGGCCCACGCGGCCAGTTCGGCGAGGGTGCCGCGCCTGATCTCCTCGTGCGTCTTGGTCAGCTCCCGGCACACCACGGCGCGCCGCCCCACCCCGAAGGCCGCCGCGAGCCCGGCCAGGGTGGCCTCGAGCCTGCGCGGCGACTCGAAAAAGATCAGCGTCCGCGGCTCGTCGGCGAGATCGGTGAACCTGCGGCCCCGCTCGCGCTCCCGGCGGGGCGGGAACCCCTCGAAGCAGAACCGGTCTGACGGCAGCCCGGAGACGGCGAGCGCCGCGGTGACGGCCGACGGCCCGGGCAGCACAGTGACCCGGATCCCCGCGGCCGCGGCCGCCGCGACCAGGTGGTAGCCGGGATCGCTGATGCCGGGCAGGCCGGCGTCGGTCACCAGCAGCACGTCGCGCCCGGCCACCAGGTCGGCCAGCAGCCCCGGGGTCCTCGCCGCCTCCACGGCGTCGTAATAGGAGACCACACGGCCGGTCAGCCGAACGCCGAGCGCCGAGGCCAGCCTGCGCAGCCGGCGGGTGTCTTCCGCCGCCACGACCGGCGCCGCGCCGAGCGCGGCGGCCAGCCGGGGCGAGGCGTCTTCGGGCCTGCCGATCGGCACGGCCGCGAGCGTGAGCGTCGCCCCGCCCGCCTCCCCTGTCCCCCCGGTTACGGCCTCGCCACGTTCCATGTCGCGCTCCACGCTAATGCCCCCCGCGCCTACGATGACAGTCGATGACGGCATACGAGACGGAGGCCATGCCTTCCGAACACATGAGCGGCGCGGCCGATCTCCGGGACCGGCTGGTCCCGCCGATCCCGGGCAGCGTGCTCTGGGGCTGGCTCGGGCCGCTGCTGGTGACCGCGCTCGGGACGTTCCTGCGCTTCGACCGGCTCAGCACGCCGCCATCCGTCGTCTTCGACGAGACGTACTACGTCGGCGACGCGTACGGCATCCTGCGCCACGGCGTGGAGATCAACCACGTCAAGAACATCAACACGCTGCTCGGCCAGGGCAAGACCAACATCTTCGCCACGGGCGGCGAGCTCGTCGTGCATCCCCCGTTCGGGAAGATCATGATGGCCGCCGGGGAGTGGCTGTTCGGCCTGACCCCGTTCGGCTGGCGGTTCACGGTCGCGCTGGTCGGCTCGCTGGCCATCCTGATGACGGCCAGGATCGCGCGCCGCATGACCCGGTCCACGCTGCTCGGCTGCGTGGCCGGGCTGCTGCTGGCGCTGGACGGGCTCGAGCTCGTGATGAGCCGCACAGCGCTGCTCGATATCTTCGTGATGTTCTGGGTGCTGGCCGCGTTCGGCTGCCTGGTGATCGACAGGGACCGCGCGCGGGCCAGGATCGCTGCGGCCGCGGCCGGCGTGACCGCGGACGCCGGCGGGCCGAACCTCGGCGTCCGCTGGTGGCGCGTGCTGGCCGGGGCGTGCCTCGGCCTCGCCGTCTCGTCCAAGTGGAACGGTGTGTGGTACCTGCCCGCGTTCGCGCTGCTCGCTCTGGCCTGGGACCTGGGCGCGCGCCGCGCCGCGGGATACACCGCCCCGTGGCGGGGCGCGCTGGTGCGCGACGTGACCTGGATGCCGGTGTCGTTCGTGCTCGCGCCGCTGGCCGCCTACCTGGCCTCCTGGAGCGGCTGGTTCGCCTCGCCCTACGGCTACGACCGCAACTGGGCGGCCCTGCACGGCAACAGCACGCCGGTCTGGTCGGCGCTGGACTCCCTGTACCAGTACAACAAGTACATGCTCCAGTTCGGCCTCGGGCTGACGGCCGGGCACCCGTACAAGTCGCAGCCGTGGACCTGGCTGTTCATCAGCAGGCCGGTGTCGTTCTTCTACCAGTCCCCGAAGACCTGCGGCGCGCCGTCCTGCTCCCAGGAGGTCCTCGCGATCGGCACGCCGCTCATCTGGTACGCGAGCGCCCCGGCGATCCTGGCGTGCCTCGCCTGGTGGCTGATCCGCCGGGACTGGCGGGCCGGCGCGGTGCTGCTGGGCCTGGCCGCCGGGCTGCTGCCGTGGTTCTGGTTCGCCGTGCACGACCACAGGACCGAGTTCTACTTCTACGCGGTGGCCTTCGACCCGTTCCTGGTCATCGCGATCACGCTGTGCCTCGGGCTGATCATCGGCCCGAGGCACAGCGTGATCCCGGCGCGCCGGGCCTTCGGCGCGTTCCTCGCCGGCGCCTACCTGCTGGCCGTTCTGTGGGACTTCAACTACATGTACCCGGTGCTCGCGGCCAAGGTCATCCCGTACACTTCATGGTTCGCGCGGATGTGGTCCGGCGGCTGGATCTGACTCGATGGCCCAGACCGGCCTAGACCCGCCCGCGCCGGGCGCGAACCTGAACGCCAGCTGAGAGTTCCCGCTGTGAAAGCCCAATGTTCTGCCGATCATGCATCGTTACGGCAACCGCGAGCGTCTATAAGGTGAGCGGCCCTAGCGAGCCGGAGGGGCAGAGCGCCCCGCAGGCGAGCGGGGAGACACAGCGAACTGGAGGCCGCGGCGCCGCGTAGTAATTACGAGACGCAGCACCGAGCGAGCGGAGCGACGATGAGGCTGCAGGACCAGACGCCGGAGCGCAGGGTGGCATTCGAGCGGGACGTCGTGCCGGTCATGGGCCAGCTCTACCCGGCCGCGCTCCGCATGACCAAGAACGTCAGCGATGCCGAGGACCTGGTGCAGGAGACCATCGCCAAGGCGTACGCCGCGTTCCATCAGTTCCGCCCGGGCACGAACCTGCGGGCCTGGCTGCACAGGATCCTGGCGAACACGTTCATCAACAGCTACCGGAAGCGGCGGCGCGAGCCGGCCGCCCAGTTCGGTGCCGATTTCCAGGACGAGTGGCAGGTCGGCGCCGATCCGCTGTCCCCTCCCGCGCGCTCGGCCGAGGCGGAGGCGCTGGACCGGCTGGCCGACTCCGACATCCTGCGCGCGCTGCGCGACCTTCCCGAGGAGTTCCGGGCGGCCATCTACCTCGCGGACATCGAGGGCTATCCGTACAAGGAGGTCGCGGAGATCATGGGCACGCCGATCGGCACCGTGATGTCACGGCTGTACCGCGGCCGGAGAAGGCTCCGCGAGGCGCTGGCCGCGTACGCGCCCCGGCCCGCCGCGACGGAACGCGCCCTGGCGCGCCCCCCGCGGCCGCGCATCCTGCCCCGCCGCGGCCCGGCGGAGATCCCGGCCCTGTCCGGCTGACCGGCTCACTCGCCTCGCCACACGGGCGCCCGCTTCTCCGCGAAGGCGGCCGCGCCCTCCATCGCGTCCGCGGAGACAAACACGGGGCCTATCACCTCGCCCTGCCGGGCGAACGCCTCGCCGCTGGCCCAGTCCGCCGACTCGACGATGACCCGCTTGCTGGCCGCCACCGCGAGCGGGGCTCCCTGGGCCACGCGCGCCGCCAGCTCCCTCGCGCCCGCCAGGGCCTCGCCGACGCCGACCACCCTGCTGACCAGGCCGGCCTGCTGCAGGCGCTCGGCGGTGAAGTGCTCGCCCGTCAGCGCGATCTCCATGGCCAGGTGGTAGGGAACCCGGCGCGGGAGCCTGAGCAGCCCGCCCGCGCCGGCCACCAGGCCCACCCTGACCTCGGGCAGGCCGAACCTCGCGGCCTCGCTCGCGACGATCATGTCGCAGCTCAGCGCGATCTCGAAGCCGCCCGCCAGCGCGTAGCCCTCGACCGCCGCGATCACCGGCTTGGCCGGCGGCCGCTCGGCGATGCCGCCGAACCCGCGTCCGGCCACGTTCGGCGACTCGCCGGCCAGGAAGCCCTTCAGGTCCATGCCGGCGCTGAACGTGCCGCCCGCGCCGGTCAGGATCAGCACGCGCACGTCGGCGGAGCTGTCGAGCTCCTCGACCGCGGCGGCTATGCCCCGGGCGACCTCGCCGTTGACCGCGTTGCGTGCCTCCGGGCGATTGATGGTGATAACAGCGATCCCGTCGCTGCACTCGGTAAGAACCGCGTCGGCCATTGAGCTTCTCCTTGTGCTGCCGGGGCGCTGGCCGACCCGGCGGGCCGCCGAGCGCCAGCTGACTCGCAAGCGTGTGCGGAAACTGCTGTGATAGCAGCACTTTCCGCCCGCGGTCGGCGAGCGGCGGGCGCTGCTTACTTGGGCTGGAACCTGATGCCGCCGTCGAAGCGGACGACCTCGGCGTTCATGTAATCGTTCTCGATCAGCGCCCGGACCAGCTGAGCGAACTCGGCCGCGGTGCCCATCCGCTTGGGGAAAACGACGGGGGCGGCCAGCCTGGCCTTCCACTCGTCGCTGCCGGGGCCGGTGCCGTAGATCGGCGTGTCGATGATGCCGGGGCAGATGGTGTTCACCCGCACCCCGATCGCGGCGAGGTCCCGGGCCGCCGGGACGGTCATGCCGATGATGCCGCCCTTGGACGCCGAGTAGGCCACCTGGCCGGTCTGCCCCTCGAGGCCGGCCACCGAGGCGGTGTTGATGACCACGCCCCGCTGCCCGTCGCCGTCGGCGGGCTCGGTCCTCGCGATCGCCGCGGCGCCGATCCGCATCAGGTTGAACGTGCCGATCAGGTTGATGTCGATGACCTTCCGGTACGCGGCCAGGTCGTGCGGGGTCCCGTCGCGGCCCACCGTGCGGGCGGCGAAGCCGATGCCCGCGCAGTTCACGACGACCCGCAGCGGCGGTCCCGCCGACGCGGCCGCGTCGACCGCGGCCTGCACCGACTCCTCGTCGGAGACGTCGGTCCCCACGAACAGGCCGCCGATGGCGTCGGCCACCGCCTTGCCCCGCTCCTCGTTGAGGTCAGCCACGACAACCCGGCAGCCCGCCGCGGCGAGCTCGCGCGCGGTGCCCTCGCCCAGTCCGCTCGCGCCGCCGGACACGATCGCTCCGGTCCCGTTCAGTTCCATGGGCGGGAGCTTACTTGGCCCGCCTCCCGCCCGCCCGAACGGGGTTCGGTGCCCGTCACCCGGTTTGGCGGGAGGACCTGATGCCCGGCAAAGGCTCGCCAACCGGGTCGTGGGCACCCCGCTGGGGCTGTTACCCGCGCAAGGTGCCCACCACCCGGTTCGACGGGCTGTTACCCGCGCAAGGTGCCCGCCACCGGGCCGACGGCCGAACGTTATGCGGCTTTCGCCCCTTCCGCGGGGCCTGGCCATGTGGTCGGTGGGCCACCGACGACAATCCCCGGCCCGCGGGCATGCGAAAACTGCCAGGGATCGTCGGATTCGTCCGCGCCGCCTAGCCGGAGGCGGCCGCCGTTTTGTCGGTGGCTCCGTCTACTCTGTTGGAAGAGTTACCAGGTCATGGAATGCTGGCGCCTGGCCAGGGAACTACCCCGCAGGGAGTGGACGCGACTCGTGTCTGCGCGGGTCTTCCGCGCGGTGGCTGGTTAGGGCGGGAAGTCGAGGAGGACTCGTGCGCAAGTACGCCGGGAACCCGTGGATGGTCTTGCTGG
>DASYXX010000740.1:0-8314 GCA_035934395.1 Streptosporangiaceae bacterium | reverse complement strand
GGATACCGACAGCGGCTTGTAGTCGGGGATCTGCCGCGCGCAGTACTCCATCAGGTCGCCGATCAGCCGCAGGTGCGGCTGGGGCGGGAACAGCCATTCCTTCTGGGCGATGTACTCCTTGAAGATGTCGGTCTGCAGCGTGCCGTTCAGCCTGGTGATGTCGGCGCCCTGACGCTCGGCCGCGGCAAGGTACATGCAGAAGACCGGCACGGCCGGGCCGCTGATCGTCATCGACGTGGTGATGTCGGCGAGCGGGATCCCGGCGAAGAGGACGTCCATGTCGGCGGCCGAGTCGATGGCCACTCCGCAGTGCCCGACCTCCCCCGCCGACCGCGGGTCGTCGGAGTCCCGCCCCATCAGGGTCGGCATGTCGAACGCCACCGACAGGCCCCCGCCGCCGCCGCGAAGCAGCATCTTGTACCGCTCGTTGGTGGCCGTGGCGTTCCCGAATCCGGAGAACTGCCGGATGGTCCAGGTCCGGCCGCGGTACCCCGCCGGGTAGAGCCCGCGCGTGAACGGGAACTCCCCCGGCCAGCCGATCCGCTCGAAGCCGGGTACCACGGCGCCGTCCGGCGGGCCATACACGGGGTCGACGTCCAGGCCGGACAGCGTGCTGAAGTCCGCGTCGCGGAGCCGGGCCGCATCGTAACGGCGCTGCCAGCGCTGCCTGCCGTGGTCCGGGTCCACACCAACCACTCCCCGTTAGAGATAGTAGGACGTCCTACTATTCAGGCCAGTCTACAACCAGCGGCCGGCTTCCGCCGTCTCAGTACGCGTGGGGAGCCCTCCCCGCGCAGCCATTCCCCGCCGACGATGTGTGGTAGAACCAATGCAGCATGGCGCAGGTGACGCGGGTCGCCCTGTGGTTCTGGTCAGGACGGCGCTCATCGATGACGTCGTGACCGTGCCACTGCCGCTGCCGCGGGTGCGGCTGCCGGCACCGGCGGTGAGGCAAGGGAGCTCGGTGGCCAGGCTCCGGACGGTCGACCGCGAGGCGGCAGAGGACCTCTTCAATGCCTGCTATCCGCGGCTGGCCGGCTGGGTCCGCCGGCTGGTGGACGACGATGACACCGCCCACGAGATCGCCTCGGAGGCCTTCACCCGGCTGCTAGCCCGGTGGTCCGGTCTTGACAGCCCGCAGAGCTACCTGTACATGATCGCGACGAACCTCGTCAGGGACCACTGGCGCAAGTCCGGCCGGGAGCGGCGCGCGATCCGGAGCCTGACCGCGGCCGTCCCGGCCGACCCGGCCTACTACCCGGCGCAGGACGTGGACGTGCGCGGGCTGATCGAAGGTCTGCCCGCGCGGCTGCGCAGCGCGTTCCTGCTGCACTACTACGCCGGCTTTCCGGTCCGCGAGGTCGCCTCGATGCTCGGCCGCCCGGAGGGCACGATCAAGGCGGACCTGCACCACGCGCGGACCCGCCTGAAAGCGGCCCTGGGGGACACCGATGGGTAGCCCGCGTGACCGCGACCCGGTGGACGCCTGGCTGAACGCCGAAGTCGAGCCGCTAGCACCCCGGCCGGGGACGTTCGAGCGGATCAGGCACCGCGCGCGCCGCCGGAAGGCGGCCAAGGCCGCGATGTCCGGCGCGGGCATCGTGATCGTGGTCGCCGCGGCGGCCACCGTGCCCCGGATCTCTTCGACCCTTTTCCAGAGTCATAACGCCACCCCGCCACGGGTGTCCGCGGAAGCGTCGGGCAAGCCCCGGCCGACGCCCGCCAGCCGCGCAAACGAGAGCCTGAACGCCAAGTCCCCCGCTGCCCTCCAGCAGCCAGGCACCTCATCCCTGGGCACCCCCGGCAACCCGGTGCCGCGAAACTTCCAGCCGACCTCGGTCACGTTCGTGAGCCTGAGCACCGGGGCCGTCATCGGCCAGGCCGGCAGGCCCGGCCACTGCGGACCGCCGGTTCCGTCCGACTGCACGTCGCTGGCGGGCACCTCGGACTACGGCGCCACCTGGTACGGGGTAAGCGCGCCGGTCACCGGGGCGCCGGACGGATCGCGCGGCGTCGGCCAGCTCAGGTTCCTCAACGCCCACGACGGGTGGGCGTTCGGGCCGGCGCTGTGGGTCACGCACGACGGCGGCGCGCACTGGACGCAGGAGCAGACCTACGGGATGCGGGTCACCGACCTGGAGACGGCCGGCGGCCGGGCGTTCGCGATTTTCGCGACCTGCGCCGGGACCGGCGCGAGCTACGCGGCCACGTGCTCGTCCTTCTCGCTCTACTCCTCCCCGGCCGAGAGCGATCAGTGGAAGCGCGTGCCGGCATCCGTGTCGCCCGGCGGCCCGATTCTGCCGGCGGCCGCGCCGCCGAGGTCGGCCAGCCTGGTCCTGTCGGGCGGCACCGGCTACCTGCTCGCGCCGTCCGGTGAGCTGCTCAGCGGGCCGCTCACCGGCGCGGCCTGGACGGCGGCCAGCGCGCCCGTGGTCAGCCGGCACGTGTCGTGCCTGCCCGGCGCGCCCGGGCCAAGCGGCCAGCCCACCGGTACCATGCTCGCGGCCAACGGTAACGAGCTGGTCCTGGTGTGCACCAGCGCGACCAGCGCGGCAGGCGACACCCAGGCCAAGCTCATCGTCGAGTCGACGGACAGGGGCGCGCACTGGTCCGCGATGGGAACCGCGCCCGCGGCCGGGATCGCCACCTCGGTCGCCGTCCAGGCCCAGGACCACCTCGTGGTGCTGGCCACCGACTCAGGGCTCTACCTGTCCGCCAACGGCGGCCGCAGCTGGCAGCTGACCCAGCCGAGCCCGGGCGGCGCCGCGGCCGCGGCACCCGGGTTCAGCTACGTGGGGATGACCAGCCCGGCCCAGGGCGTCGCGCTGCCGGCCGACGCCGGCCTGCACGAGGTGTTCATCACCACCGACGGCGGCAGCTCCTGGCGGCCGCGCCTGGTCAGTCGTCCCTGAAGTCTCCCGCGGTCACCCGCAGCCCGCGCAGCATGCCGAACATCTCCTCGAGCTCGCGCCTGTCGTAGCCGCCCAGGCCGAACTCGGCCGCCATCAGGTCCTTCGTCGCTCGCTCCACCACCTCGCGGCCCGCCAGCGTGATCTCGGCCAGGGTCCCGCGGCCGTCTGCCGGGTTGGGCCTGCGCACCACGAGACCCTGTGCCTCCAGCCGGTTGATGATGTTGGTCACGCTGGTCGGGTGCACCATCAGCCGCTGCCCGATCAGCCGCAGCGGCAGCGCGCCCTCCCGGCTGAACCGGAGCAGCACCAGCGCCTCGTATCGCGCGAACGTCAGCCCGTGCGGCCGCAGCAGCCCGTCCAGCCCGGCGATCAGGATCTGCTGGGCCCGCATGATCGAGGTGACCGCGGCCATCGCCCGGGAGTCCCCGAACCTGCGCTCCCAGATCTCGGCCGCGCGCGCGATCGGATCGAACGGAAGGTCCAGCGGCTTGTGCACAGGCACAAGGTACCGGCAGCCGCCCTCACCTGGCTTCCCGCTAGCCTCGGGGCGCCCTCGCCCCTCGGCTCGCTCATGTGCCCGCTTCGCCGGCCAGGACTGGCGGCAATCACAGGCGAGCCGGATGGCAAACACCGCTGTGGCCCGTGGACCTGCGCTCGCGCGCCACGTAGTATTTCCTGCCGGGGAACGTGTGGCCGACGAGGTTCGGGGGAACGTGTGGGGTCCGGTCACGCCGTTGTGGCTACCACGCCCGTGCTCGCCGCCGGGGTCGGTGCGCGGCACGGAGGGGACTGGGTCCTTCGCTCGGCCAGCTTCCGCCTCGAATGCCCGATATCGGGGAAAACCGCGTTCGGCGTGGCGATCTCCCGCCCCGGCTCGGCGACCACGCTGGTTGATCTCCTGGCCGGGCTGGCCAGGCCTGCGTACGGGGAGCTGCGCGTGCTGGGCGAGGACCTGACGACCGCGCGCGGCCGGTCCGCGGTCCGCAGCCAGGTCGGGGTGGCGCGCCGGATCGCCCGGCCCCAGCCCGCGTTCCGGGTTCGCGGGCTGGTCGAGCACGCGGCCCGGCTGGCCCGGCTGCCCCGCCGCGACCGGGACCCGCTGGCCGCGGCGATCGTGGACCGCCTGTCGCTGACGCCCTGGGCCGACGTGCCGCTGCGGGCGGCGCCGGACGTGATCTGCCGGCGGACCAGGCTCGCCGCCGCCGCCGTGCACCAGCCCGACCTGCTGCTGATCGACGGCCTCCTCGATGACCTGTGCCCGCGGGATTCCGCCGCGCTCGCCGACGCCATCCGCGACCTAGGCCGGGACATGATCGTCGTTGCCACCGGGCGCGAGGCGGCCGGGCTGGCCCAGGCCTGCGGCGAGGTCCTCACGATGGCCGACGGAATCCTGGTCCGTCCCTGAATTCCCGGGTCGGCCCCTGACGACACAGTAGGCTGCGGGCGTGGACTGGAGCCTGCTCGCCTGCGGCCGCAGCGGGCACGTGACGTACGCCCCGGCCGAGGCCGGTGTGCGCCGCCAGCTGAGGGCGCAGACCGCGGAATCCGGGGAGGCCTGGCGCTGCCTGCGCTGCGGCGCGTTCGTGACCGGGGAACCACAGCTGTCCGGGCCCGCGGCGGAGGCACCGCCGGTGCGCCGCGGCAAGGAGATCCGGAGCGCGCTCATCCTCCGGATCTTCGCGATCGAGCGGTTCGTGCGCGCCGTGGGCGCCGGGACCCTGGCCTTCGTGGTGTGGCGGATCGGTTACTCCACCCAGTCGGCCGAGAAGGCATTCGATCGCGAGCTTGCAGCCTTCCGCGGACTGTTTCACGACGTCGGGTACAAGATCCAGCACTCCAAGCTGGTCGGCCTGATCCACCACGCGCTGACCTTCAGTCCGACCACGATCAGGCTGGTGGCCGGGGGGCTGGCCCTCTACGCCGTGATCGAGCTGATCGAGGGCGTCGGACTCTGGCTGTCCCGGCGCTGGGGCGAGTACTTCGCGATGGTCGCCACCTCGCTCGGCCTGCCCTACGAGGTCTACGAGCTCACCCTGGATGTGACCGTCCTCAAGTCGCTGCTCTTCGCCGTCAACCTGGCCCTGGTGCTGTACCTGGTGATCACCAAGCGGCTGTTCGGCGTGCGCGGGGGCAAGCACGCCTACGAGGCACGGCTGCGCAGCGAGTCCGTCATGGAATCGGCGATCGCGGCCGCGGAGGCCGAAGCCGAGGAGGCGGGCAGGCACGAGGAGGCAGCCGAACTCAGGGAGGCGGCCGAGCAGGAGCAGACGCCCGCGGGCTAGCCGCCGATGAGCTTGTCGGCGGCGCTGTAGGAGTCGAGCTCACCGGAGGCGACGTGGCCGGCCAGCTCCTCCAGCTGCGAGTCTCCGGGCAGCGCGCCGAGCCGCTCCCGCAGCTCGGCCACGGCGATCGCCGAGATCTCCTCCCGGGCCCTGGCCAGCCGTCTGCGGTCGCGCTCCCCCGACTCGCCGAGCCACGCGCCGTGTGCCTCCAGCCGGCCGACGAGCTCCTCGATCCCCCCGCCCGACGCGGCGGTCGTGGACACGATCGGCGGCTTCCAGTCGCCCGGGCCGTAGCGCGCCATCGCCAGCATCGTGCGCAGGTCCCTGATCGCCTCCTGCGCGCCCGGCCGGTCGCTCTTGTTCACGACGAAGACGTCGGCGATCTCCAGGATGCCGGCCTTGGCCGCCTGGATGGAATCGCCCATCCCCGGCGCGACGATCACCAGCGTCGAGTCGGCCAGGGAGGCTATCTCGACCTCCGCCTGGCCGACGCCCACGGTCTCGACCAGGATCACCTCGAAGCCGGCGCCGTCCAGGATCCGCAGCGCCTGCGGCGCGGCCCAGGACAGGCCGCCGAGGTGCCCGCGGCTGGCCATAGAGCGGATGAACACCCCGGAGTCGGTCGCGTGGTCCTGCATCCGGACCCGGTCTCCGAGCAGCGCCCCGCCGCTGAACGGCGAGGTGGGATCCACGGCGAGCACGCCAACCCGCAGGCCCTGCCCCCGGTAGGCCCGGACGAGCGCGCCCGTGATCGTCGACTTCCCCACGCCGGGCGCGCCGGTCAGCCCGACGACCCGGGCCCGGCCGGTGAGCGGCGCGATCAGCTTCATGACCTCCCGCAGCCGCGGCGAGCCGTTCTCGACCAGGGACACCAGCCGGGCCAGCGCCCGCGGATCGCCGTCGCGAGCGGCCGCGACGAGCGCCGCGGGCTCGCTGTAATCCTGGCTCGCCACGGCCGGTCTCAGCCACCGGCTGTGCTGGCAACCACGGGCGCCGGCACCCGGAGCAGCAGCGCGTCGCCCTGCCCGCCGCCCCCGCACAGCGCGGCGGCGCCCAGCCCGCCGCCCCGGCGGCGCAGCTCGTGCACCAGGTGCAGGGCGATCCTGGCGCCGGACATCCCGATCGGGTGACCGATGGCGATCGCGCCGCCGTTCACGTTGACCTTGTCCGGCCCGACCCCCAGGTCGCGCATGGACTGGATGGCCACGGCGGCGAACGCCTCGTTGATCTCGATCAGGTCCAGGTCGGCCACGGTAAGCCCGGTCCGGCCGAGCGCCCGCGCGATCGCGTTGGCCGGCTGGGACTGCAGCGAGTTGTCCGGGCCCGCGACCACGCCGTGCGCGCCGATCTCGGCTAGGACCGGCGCCCCTGCGGCGGCGGCCGCCTCGGCGGACATCACCACGACCGCGCAGGCGCCGTCCGAGATCTGCGAGGCCGAGCCCGCGGTGATCGTGCCGTCGCGGCTGAACGCCGGGCGGAGCCTGCTCAGCGCCTCGACGGTGGTGTCGGCCCGCACGCCCTCGTCGGTGTCGAAGATCAGCGGCTCGCCGCGCCGCTGCGGCACGGACACCGGCACGATCTCCTCGGCCAGCAGGCCGTTCTTGATCGCCTCGGCCGCGCGCTGGTGCGACCGGGCCGCGAACTCGTCCTGCTCCCCGCGGCTGATGTTCAGCCGGGCGTTGTGCCGCTCGGTGGACTCGCCCATCGAGAGGTGGTCGAACGCGTCGGTCAGGCCATCGTGGGCCATGGCGTCGACCAGCTCGGCCGAGCCGAACCGGAATCCCCGCCGGGCCCCCGGCAGCAGGTGCGGGGCCTGGGTCATCGACTCCATTCCCCCCGCGACCACGATGTCGAACTCCCCGGCCGAGATCAGCTGCGCGGCCAGCGCGATCGCGTCCAGCCCGGATAGGCACACCTTGTTGATCGTGAGCGACGGAACGGTCATCGGGATCCCGCCCGCGACCGCTGCCTGCCGGGACGGGATCTGGCCGGCACCCGCCTGAAGCACCTGCCCCATGATCACGTAGTCCACCCGCTCGCCCGGCACGCCGGCGCGCTCCAGCGCCGCCCTGATCACGATTCCGCCCAGGTCCGCCGCGCTGAACTCGCCGAGCGAGCCGAGCAGGCGCCCCACGGCCGTTCTGGCCCCGCCGGCAATAACCGCATCTCGCATGCCTGAAACGATACCTACCAGTGACCAGCTGACCGGATGGAGACCGCCCGTGCTCACCCCCCTGCTGACCCGCATCGACCACGTGGGAATCGCCTGCCACGACCTGGCCAGCGCCGTCGCCTTCTACGAGTCGACCTTCGGCCTGGTCGTCGCCGGCCGGGAGGAGAACTCCGAGCAGGGCGTCAGGGAGGCGCTGCTGCGCGTGGCGGACGCGCCCGCGGGGGCGTCGTACGTGCAGCTGCTCGAGCCGCTGGGCCCGGACACGCCGGTCGGCCGCTTCCTGGCGCGGCACGGCGAGGGGGTCCATCACATCGGCTACGGGGTAACGGACATCGAGGTGGCGCTCGCGTCGATCGGCGCCGCGGGCGTGCGGCTGATCGACGCGCGGCCACGGCACGGCTCAATGGGTGCCTCGATCGCGTTCCTGCACCCCAAGGACGTCGGCGGCGTGCTCACTGAACTCGTCCAGGCACCGCAATCCGCCTGATCCCACGCGCAACAATGGCCTTGGCTGCCCCGGAATCACCAGCCATTCGCAGCGCTCTCCGCTACGGTGAGCCAAAGAGCAGCATATGTTATAAATAGGATCTTTACCCAGAGCACGTGCGAACGGGCCGCCTACTCCGCAGTTGCGGAGTACGCTGCCAGCACCGGGCGAGCGGAATTGCGTGCCGGCCGGGCGGCAGCTGTGTGCACTCGGGTGCCCCAGGCACCGGGTGTGCCCGGCACCGGCCCGGCGGGCGGGATCGTGAGGCAATCGCCCGGGCGTGCGTGTTCCCCCTGTCGACCCCGCGTCTACCCCAGGATTAGGCGAAATGCAGCCACCGGACATCGATGCCCAGCTCAGCAACTTCTTCGAGGAGACCCCGCAGCGCGACTTCGCGAGGGTCATGCGCGGATACGACCCGCACCAGGTCAACGAGCATCTCCAGCAGATCGACGGCGAA
>DASYXX010000727.1:0-2982 GCA_035934395.1 Streptosporangiaceae bacterium | reverse complement strand
CACGCCCGGCGACCTGCTGTTCCACATCCGCGCCTCGCGTATGGACCTGTGCTTCGAGCTGTCCACCCAGATCATGGCGCGGCTGGGCGGCGCGGTGAGCGTGGTGGACGAGGTACACGGCTTCCGCTACTTCGACGACCGTGACGTGATCGGCTTCGTGGACGGGACAGAGAACCCGACCGGGCGGGCTGCGTTCGAGGCGGCGATCGTCGGCGACGAGGACCCCGCGTTCGCGGGCGGCAGCTACGTGATCGTGCAGAAGTACCTGCACGACATGGACGCCTGGAACGCGCTGTCCACCGAGGCGCAGGAGAAGATCATCGGGCGGACCAAGCTGGCCGACATCGAGCTCGACGACGCGACCAAGCCCACCTCGGCGCATAACGCGCTGACGACGATCACCGAGAACGGCCAGGAGGTGAAGATCCTCCGGGACAATATGCCGTTCGGGCACGTCGGGAGCGGCGAGTACGGGACCTACTTCATCGGTTACGCGCGCACTCCGGCCAGGACCGAGCTGATGCTGCAGAACATGTTCGTCGGCCGGCCGGAGGGCAACTACGACCGGCTGCTCGACGTAAGCCGGGCGGTCACGGGGAACTTGTTCTTCGTGCCATCGGCGCCGCTGCTCGAGAGCCTCGCCGACGACCAGGCAGTAGACGCGTTCGCGTCGGCCGGCGCGGACGCGGACGGATCGGGTGAGCCGGGGCCGGCCCGGAGCGGCTCGCTGAACATTGGCAGTCTGAGGGGAGTATCCGAGGATGGATAACCTGCACCGCGAGCTCGCGCCGATCTCCGACGAGGCCTGGGCGCAGATCGAGGAGGAGGCCGCGCGCACGTTCAAACGCCACCTGGCCGGCCGCCGCCTGGTCGACGTGCACGGGCCAGCCGGGCCGGGGTTCTCGGCGGTGGGGACCGGCCGGGTGCGCGACATCGACTCGCCCGGCGAGGGCGTGATCGCCCGGCAGCGCCAGGTCGCGCCGATCGTCGAGCTGCGCGCGCCGTTCAGGCTGAGCCGCCAGGAGATCGACGACGTGGAACGGGGGGCGCAGGACTCCGACTGGCAGCCGGTCAAGGACGCGGCCCGGCAGGTGGCCTTCGCCGAGGACGGCGCGATCTTCGAGGGCTACGCGGCGGCCGGGATCGACGGCATCCGCAGGGGAGCCAGCAACGCGCCGGTCAGCCTGCCCGCCGACGTCCGGGAGTACCCGGCCGCGATCGCCACGGCGCTCAGCGAGCTGCGCGTGGCCGGCGTCGACGGCCCGTACTCGGTGGCGCTCAGCGCCGATGCCTACACCGCGGTCAGCGAGACAAGCGATCATGGCTACCCGGTGATCCAGCACATCAAGCGGCTGCTGACCGGCGACATCGTCTGGGCTCCCGCGATCACCGGCGCGTTCGCGCTGACCACCAGGGGCGGCGACTTCAGCCTCCACCTCGGCCAGGATCTCGCGATCGGCTACCTCTCCCACACCGACCCCGAGGTCGGCCTGTACCTGCAGGAGACCCTGACGTTCATGATGCTGACCAGCGAGGCGGCCGTCGGCTTCACGCCCGCGACCTGATCAGGGATAACTTCTCGTAACGCCACGGCGCCCGCCCGGCGGCCGGCCGGGCGGGCGCGGGAAGCCGGGCCTGCCTGACGCGCAGGAAGGTTGTAAGGCCGCAGGAACGCGCCCGGCCGGTAACGCCTGCACCCGCCAGCGGCGGGAAGCCGAGGATCGGCCGCCTATGGGGCGGGGAGCAGCGGGGGCGGGGCGCCGACGGTCACCGGGGGCGGCTCGCCGGGCCAGCGCTCGACCTCGACCAGCGCGTGCTGGCCGGCGCAGCCCTGGGACAGCCGCGAGCTCGGCCGGTCGGCGGTGAGCACGTTCGGGTTGCCGTGCGCGCACAACGGCGCGGGCCCGGCGTCGGGGACCGGGTCGAACCAGGCGCCGGTCGGCAGCCGGACCACGCCGCGGCGGATGGCCCCGGTCAGCACCGCCCCGGCGAGGCAGGCGCCGCGGTCGTTGAAGACCCGGACCACGTCGCCGGCGGCGATCCCCCGGGCGGCGGCGTCGTCGGGGTGCATCCGGATCGCCTCGCGGCCCGCGACCTTGGCCTGCTGGCTGGTCGCGCCCACGTCGAGCTGGCTGTGCAGCCGGGTGTCGGGCTGGTTGGCGATCAGGTGCAGGCCGAAGCGCCGGGCTCGTGGGCTGCCCAGCCACTCGTCCGGCTCCAGCCAGACCGGGTGCCCCGGGCAGTCCGGGTAGCCGAACCCGGCGACGGTCTCGGACGTGATCTCGATCCGCCCGCTCGGCGTGGCCAGCGGCGACTTCACGGGGTCGGCGCGGAAGCTCTCAAGCATCGTGAAGTGCGTCGGCCCGTCGGGCAGCCGGTACTCGCCGGCCTCCCAGAATTCGGCGAACCCCGGGACGTCGTGGCCCTGGCCCACCATGGTCGAGCGCCATTCGCCGTACAGGTGCTCCAGCCACTGGCGCGCGTCGCGGCCCTCGGTGAACGCCTCGGCGAAGCCCAGCCGCTCCGCCAGCGCGCCGAGGATCGCGTAGTCGTCCCTGGCCTCGCCGACAGGCGGGACCGCGCGGTGCATGGCGATCAGGTGGGTGTCGCGGCGCCCGCTGCCCATGTCCTCGCGTTCCAGGCTCGTCGTGACCGGGAGCACGATATCCGCGTGCCGGGCGGTGGCGGTCCAGTGCGGCTCGTGCACCACGATCGTGTCAGGGCGCCCGAACGCAATGGACAGTCTGCCCAGGTCCTGGTGATGGTGGAACGGGTTTCCGCCCGCCCAGTACACGAGCCGGATGTCGGGGTACCGGAGCCGGTCACCGTTGTAGTCGTATCGGGCGCCCGGGTTCAGCAGCATGTCGGCGATCCGGGCCACGGGGATGAACGTCCGCACCGGGTTGCGCCCCTGCCGCAGCGTCGGCAGCCGGATGAGCGGCGCGAACGCGCCGACGTCGCCCATCGAGCCGTAGCCGTGCC
>DASYXX010000689.1:0-2690 GCA_035934395.1 Streptosporangiaceae bacterium | reverse complement strand
TCACCGAGCCGAACGTGACGTCGTCTCCGGTCAGGTCCAGGTCGACCCGGTAAGACTCGACGTCGAGCAGGCGTGCGCGTTCCCGCGCCTCTTCGCGCGTGAGGTTGCTGGCCACAGTTCTGATCCCTTCCCGGACATCCGTTCGGTGCATGATCGCACGCCGACGCCTGGAATGACCCGGCCAGCCCCCCGGTTGTCACCGCGCGCCAGCGGCCATGCGCGACGATAGTGGCATGCGCAGCAACTACATCGGCGGCAGCTGGGTGCCATCGGCGAGCGAGCGGGGTGTCGAGGTCGTCAATCCGGCGACCGAGCAGGTCATCGACAGCGTGCCGGCCGGTGATCCGGCCGACGTGGAAGCGGCCGTGCTCGCCGCCCGCTCCGCGTTCGCCAGCTGGTCGGGCACCGCGCCGGCCGAGCGGGCACGCTGGCTCGACACGGCGCGGGAGCTGCTGGAGGAGCGGGCCGAGCCGGTCGCAGCGGTGATCTCGGCGGACATGGGCTCGCCGGCCGCCTTCGCGCTGCGGGTCCAGGTCGGGACCCCGCTCGCGGTCCTCGCCAGCTACGTCGACCTGCTGGCCGCCTACGACTTCGGCGGGGAGCGGGTCGGCAACTCGCTGATCGTCCGGGAGCCCGCCGGGGTGGCCGGAGCGATCACGCCCTGGAACTACCCGCTGCACCAGGTCGTCGCCAAGGTGGCCGCGGCCCTCGCCGCCGGGTGCACCGTGGTGCTGAAGCCGAGCGAGGTCGCGCCGCTCGCCGCCTATGAGCTCGCCGGGATCTTCCACGACACGGCGCTGCCCCCGGGAGTGTTCAACCTGGTCAGCGGCACGGGGCCGGTGACAGGCGAGGGACTGGCCGGGCACCCGGGCGTCGACGTCGTCTCGTTCACCGGCTCGGTGCGGGCCGGCCGGCGCGTGGCCGAGGTGGCCGCGGCGACCGTCAAGCGGGTGACGCTGGAGCTGGGCGGCAAGTCAGCGAACGTGATCCTGCCCGACGCCGACCTGGCGACCGCGGTCAAGGTCGGGGTCGCCCGCGCGTTCGCCAACGCCGGGCAGACCTGCAACGCCCTGACCCGGATGCTGGTGCACCGCGACAGTTACGACGAGGCCGTCGGCCTGGCGGTCAATTTGTCCGAACGTTACCTCCCCGGCGATCCGCTCGCCGAAGGGACCCGGCTCGGCCCGCTCGTCTCCGCCGCGCAGCGTGACCGGGTCCGCGGGTACATCGAGCGGGGGCTGGCCGAGGGTGCCCGGCTGGTGGCGGGCGGCCCGCAGCGCCCCGAGGGCCTCGACACCGGCTACTACGTGCTGCCCACGGTGTTCGCCGATGTGAAGCCGGACATGGCGATCGCGCAGGAGGAGATCTTCGGCCCGGTGCTCTCGGTCATCGGCTACTCGTCCGAGAACGAGGCCGTGGAGATCGCCAACGGCACGCCGTACGGCCTGGCCGCGGGCGTCTGGTCGGCCGACCTGGAGCACGCGGTGGCGGTCGGGCGCAGGCTGCGGGCCGGCCAGGTCGAGATCAACGGCGGCGCGTTCAACGTCGCGGCCCCGTTCGGCGGGTTCGGCCAGTCCGGCTACGGCCGGGAGCTTGGCGTCCTCGGCCTGGAGGAGTACCTGGAGGTCAAGGCCCTGCAATTCTGACGGGTCTGACACACTGGCAACCGTGCGCGTCTACCTTGGCTCAGATCACGCGGGCTTCGTGCTGAAGGGCCACCTCATCGAGTGGCTGAAGCAGGCCGGCCATGACCCGGTCGACTGCGGTCCGCCGGCCGAGCACGACGACGACGACTACCCGCCCTACGTGATGGCCGCGGCGAATTCGGTCATCAACGATCCGGGGAGCCTGGGCATCGTGATCGGCGGCTCGGGGAACGGCGAGCAGATCGCCGCGAACAAGATCGCCGGGGTGCGGGCGGCGGTCGCCTGGACCGGGGAGACCGCCCAGCTCGCCCGGCTGCACAACAACGCGAACGTGCTCAGCCTCGGCGCGCGCATGTACTCGATCGGGGACGCGGTGACGTTCGCACGGGTGTTCGTGAGTACCGAGTTCTCGGGCGAGTCGCGGCACGCCCGGCGGCTCGCGATGATCTCCGACTATGAGGCCACGGGGGAGCTGCCGCCGATCCCCGCCGAGGGGTAGCTCAGCCGGCGAGCAGGCTCGCGAGGGCGGCGGCGGGGGAGCCGGCGCCGATGCTGCCGTGCAGCAGCTCGGTCCGGTGCACCAGGCGCGGAGCCGTTATCGGAACCGAGGCCACGCCCGGGTACCGCTCCGTGGCCGTCGCGGGAACCACGGCGAGCCCGTGGCCCGCCGCGGCGAGCGCGACCAGCGTGCCGGTGTCGGTGCCCTCGTAGGCTAGCGCGGGGCGGAACCCGTCGGCGCCGGCGGCGCGGCGCAGGTCGCCCAGCGGCACGGCCGTGCCGGGAGCGTCGATCCACCGGGCGTCGAGGAGATCCGCCAGGCGCAGCCCGGCGCGCCCGGCCAGCGGATGCGAGCGGGGGACGACCACCACGGGCTGCTCCTCGCCAACGCCGATCGCCGTCAGCGGGCTGACCTCGGAGAGCCGCAGCGGGTCGCTCGGCGCGGCCAGGCCGTCGACCAGGCCGACGTCCAGCGCTCCCGACGCCACCTCGGCGGCGACGCTCTCCCGGGCGGTGACCCGCACGGTCAGTTCCAGCCGCGGCATC
>DASYXX010000688.1:0-4773 GCA_035934395.1 Streptosporangiaceae bacterium | reverse complement strand
GAGGACTACCAGGCGGGCAGGCTCGGCTCGATCCCCGCCGAGCCGCACCCCGGCCACGACGTCCTATAACGGGCCACCCAGGCCGACCAGCGCCCCAGCCCCACGCGCACCCACAGTGCGAGCGTGTTGAGTAGTGGTTGCTGTAACGACCACTAATCCACACGCCGGCGAGACCATGCGGATCTATGTCGGGATTGTGCGGATTACGGGAGCACCCGGGCAGTGTATTCCCGGAACGCGGCACCCCACCGGACTCCACTTGACAATATCTAATTGTATCGTTAACTATTAACGCTGTGAGTGTAGGGGGTGTGGCCGAGGGTGCCACGGATGCAGTGAGCGTGCCCAGCCCGGCACCCGGCGGGACCGCCCCGAGCGCACCGAGCGCGGACGGCGACCCTGCGGCGCTGCTGTTCAGCGCGCTGGCCGATCCGACCCGGCGCCAGGTAGTGCAGCTCCTCGGGACGCGGCCGTGGCGCGCGGGCGAGCTCGCCGCGGCCATCGGTACCTCGAGCCCGGCTATGAGCAGGCACCTACGGGTGCTGCTTCGGGCCGGGCTCGTCGTGGACGAGCGCCTGGGGTCCGACGCTCGAGCCCGCGTGTTCCGGCTCCGGCCGCAGTCGCTGGTCGCGCTCCAGGGCTGGCTCGACCAGCTTCAGGCGCACTGGGACGAGCAGCTGGCGGCGTTCAAGCGGCACATCGACGAGAGGCCACAGCGATGAACGAACCGCGGTCAGTCTCATCACAGGTCGAGGTCGCCGCCGACCCGAAGACGGCGTTCAGCGCGTTCACCGAGGAGATGAACCTGTGGTGGGTGCGCGGGCCGATCAACTTCTTCGACTCGGCCCGCGCCGTGGCGGTCGTGTGCGAGCCCGGGGTCGGCGGGCGGATCGTCGAGGTGTACGACGAGGCGACGGGCGACGGCCTGGAACTCGCGCGGATCTCGGCCTGGCACCCGGGCGAGCGCCTGGCCTGGCGGAGCTCCGTTGACGACGTCGAGGTCGAGGTCCGCTTCGAGCCGACCGCGGCCGGAACGCTGGTCAGTGTGCTGGCAGCCATACCCGCCGGCGGTGCCGACCGGGGCGGTACCGCCTGGGTGCGCGTGGTGCCCGCCTGGTTCGGCGCCTGGTGCGCCCGGCGTGACACGGCGCCCCGGGAGCCTCGTGACCTGGCCCGGCTGGCCGTCACCGGGTACTACTCCAGGCCCGCGGCCGCGGCCCGCTGGCTGGCCGACGCGTTCGGGTTCGAGCCGACGAACGAGCTCCCCGACGCGGCCGCTGACGAAAACTGGGCTGCCGAGCGCCGGTGGATCGAGTTCCACCTGGGAAACTCCGCGCTGATCATCTTCAAGCTCGATGGCAGCCCGTCCCGCGACGTTCCGGTCAAATTCATGCCTTGGGTCTTCGTCGACGACCTGGACGCCCACTGCGCCCGCGCCAGGGCGGCGGGCGCGACGATCGTGACCGATATCCACTCCTACGGTTACCGGTCCTACGAGGCCGACGACCTCGAGGGCAACCGCTGGACGTTCGCTCAGGCGCGGCCGACCATGCGCTGACCGCAGGCGTTATAGCTAATCGATCGCTAAGTTCGTCGGCCTCTAAACTCCTTCGGGCGCCCGGTCGGCGGCGGCCAGGCGGCGCAGCGCGGCGCGGACCACCTCGGGGTTCGTAGTGGTCCAGAACGGCGGCAGCGACGCGCGCAGGAAGGTCCCGTACCGTTTAGTCAGCAGCCGGGGGTCGAGGATCGCGACCACTCCCCGGTCGGTCATCGTGCGCAGCAGGCGGCCCGTGCCCTGCGCAAGCAGCAGCGCGGCCTGCGCGGCGGCCACGGTCATAAACCCGTTGCCGCCGCGGGCCGCGACCGCCCGCTGCCGCGCGGAGGCCAGCGGGTCATCGGGCCGGGGGAACGGGATCCGGTCGATGACCACGAGCTGCAGCGACCGGCCGGGCACGTCCACGCCCTGCCACAGGGACAGCGTGCCGAACAGGCACGTGGCCTCGTCGTCGGCGAACCGGGCGATCAGCTGGGAGGTCGGGTCCTCGCCCTGGCAGAGCAGCGGTAGGTCGATCCGCTGCCGCAGCTCCGCGGCGGCCTGCCGGGCCGCCCGCATGGAGGAGAAGAGCCCGAGCGTGCGGCCCCCGGCCGCGGTGATGAGCTCGCGCAGTTCCTCGAGGTAGGACTCCGGCAGCCCGTCCCGGCCCGGCGGCGGCAGGTGCCGGGCCACGTACAGGATCCCGCTGCGCGGGTGGTCGAACGGCGACCCGACATCGATCCCGGACCAGATCAGCGGCCGCGGATCGGCGAGGTCCGTTGCCAGGTCGCCGTCCGCCGGGCCCGGATCCGTCCCCTCCCCTGCGGGTGCCGGGGATCCGCCGTCGTCAGCCGTCGGCAGGCCCCACTGCCGGGCCAGCGGCCCGAACGAACCGCCGAGCGACAGCGTGGCCGACGTCAGCGCCACGGTCCGCCGGCCGAACAGGCGCTCGGCCAGCAGCCCGGCCACCTCGAGCGGCGCCACCCGCAGCGTCGCCGGGTACCGCGGGTCGCCATCTGGGGCCACGTCCAGCCACACCACCTCGGGCCGGGCCGCGATGTCCGGGGCGAACGCCCCCAGCATCCGGTCGGCGGCGGTGCGCACCTCGTCGACCGCGGCCAGGGCGGCCCGCTCCGCCGCCAGGTTCTCCGGGCCGTCCTCATCTTCGCTGGTGCGCATCTCCGTCGCGCATGATCCTGCCGCGTCGCGGACCGCGGCCAGGGCCACGGCCAGGTGCTCGGTCAGCACGTCGATGCGCCCGGCAGACGCGCCGGCCAGGATCTGCGCGAGCCCGGTCCCGGCCTCCCTGAGCCTGCCCGCGGCGTCCTCGGTGACCTGGCGGCCGCACCGGCGGGCGGCCGCATCCACGGCCGGGGCAGACAGCTCGGCCGCGGCGACCGAGGTCACCCGGTCGACCAGGTCATGCGCCTCATCGATGATCACGACGTCGTGTTCCGGCAGGACCTGGCCGTTCTCCAGCGCGTCGATGGCGAGCAGCGCGTGATTGGTGACGACGATGTCGGCCTGGCCGGCGATCTCGCGGGCCCGCTCGGCGAAGCACCGGGAGCCGAACGGGCAGCGCTGGGCGCCGATGCATTCCCTCGCGGTGACCGAGACCTGCCGCCACGCCCGCTCGTCCACGCCCGGCACGAGCTCGTCACGGTCGCCGCTCTCGGTAGTTTCCGCCCATTCCCGCAGGCGTTGCACCTGCCGCCCGATCTCCGTGGCGGTCCGGGGGTCAAACAGCGTCTCCTGAGGATCCTCGGCGGTGCCATCGTTCAGCCGGTTCCGGCACAGGTAGTTGCGGCGGCCCTTGAGGATCGCGTAGGTCGGCGCCTCGCCGAGCAGCGGCCGCAGCGCGGCGACGAGGCGCGGCAGGTCGCGGTCGATGAGCTGGCGCTGCAGGGCGATCGTCGCCGTCGAGACGACCACCGTGGCCTGCTGCGCCGCCGCGTGCCGCGCGGCGGGGACGAGATAGGCCAGCGACTTTCCCGTGCCGGTGCCCGCCTGGACCGCGAGATGCTCGCCGGTGTCGATCGCGCGGCCCACGGCCGTGGCCATCGCGACCTGTCCGGGCCGCTCGGCGCCCCCGATCCCGGCGACCGCCGCGGCCAGCAGGGTGGTTATGTCGGGAAGCTCACGGGTGTCGCCGGGCACGCTTGAACGCTACCGCTCGGGCCCCGTGCATGCCGATCGCAAATCGCGTTATGGCACGACTATGACCGGGCATTGCGCGTGTCGCGCCAGCCAGCTGGGAATCGACCCGATCAGGTGATGCAGCCGGTGCCCCGGAGCGCCGACGACCAGCGCGTCGGCGTTGCACGAGCTGACCGTGGCCGCGAGCTCCTTGGCCGCGTTCCCACGCCGGGCGATCACGCTGACCTCGAGCCCGTCCCGGTCGCAGATCTGGTCGAACTCGGCCAGCAGCCACGACTCGAGCTCCCCGCGCTCCCGGGCGGCGCAGATAACCTGCCCGGTCATCGGCTCGCAGTAGACCCCGAACGGGACGACATACACGATGAGCAGCGGCTGGGCGAGCCGCCTGGCCACCCCGGCCGCGTAGCACAGCGCGTTCCGGCTCGACGGGGACCCGTCATAGCCGACCACGACCGGGTGCGCGGGGTAAGCGGGCTCGCGCGTGCCGGGCGCGTGAGCCGGCTGGTCCTTGGGTGATGGCCCCGGCGCGGGCTCTCGCTCGGGCAGGGCCTGCCCGGGGGGGCGTCCGGTGCTGTCCGCCCGGTCGGGCTTATCCGGGCGAGGCTGCGACCCTGCCTGGTCCATGCGTTTGTCCTTGCGGTCCGTGTTCTCCGCTCATAAGAACACACCCATCATATGACTTAGTTCGCACTAAGCAAATAGTCTGCGCGATCACGTACGCTCCTCGGCGGAGCCTCGCGACCTCCACTTTCAGGCGTTTCGCCGGCCGGTGTGGTGCCGACAGGATCCCCGTTGATGAGCCTGCACTGTCCCGACCGTTACCGAGACATTACGCCGAGAGGCCGGGAACGGCCAGAGCCCGGGCCGCCGAGCCGGCCGCCACCGCCCGGGACCAGCGGCGCAGGGTGCGCCGGACCGCCCAGACGTGGCGGGCCGCCGCCGGGCCCGACGGCGGCCCGTTATGCGGCTTTCGCCGTTTCCCGCACAGGCTGGCCGTGTGGTCGATGGGCCACCGACCCCCATAGAGTGCAATGCCAGGAACTTAAGGGGCGTAACGGGTTGGTCACGGGCTGTTGTGCTGT
>DASYXX010000651.1:0-3594 GCA_035934395.1 Streptosporangiaceae bacterium | reverse complement strand
CCAGCACCCCGCCCAGCCGGAGCGTCACCCAGCTTCCGCCGCTGCGTGACGCGACAGCTGAGCAGAGATCAGCTGGCCGGGCGGGCGCGGGCATCCGCCCGGACCAGGGGCAGGACCCGGTGCCTGATCGGCGCGGCCAGGGCGATCACCGTGGAGGTTCGCACGACCCCCGGCACGTCGACGATCGCGTCGATGACCCGCTGCAGGTCCGCGTTGTCGCGGGCGACCACGCGGCAGAGCATGTCACCCGCGCCCGTGATCGTGTGCGCCTCGAGCACCTCCGGGATCAGCGCGAGCCTGGCGGTGACCGGGTCGTGTCCGCCGGCCTGGCGGATCTCCAGGGTCGCGAACGCGGTGACCCCGTAGCCGAGCGCCGCCGGGTCGACGTCCGGCCCGTACCCCGTGATCACCCCGCGTGACTGCAACCGGTCCAGCCGGGCCTGGACCGTGCCCCTGGCCACGCCGAGCCGCTTGGACGCCTCGAGCACGCCGACGCGCGGCTCGGCCGCCAGCAGGTCGATCAGCCGCGCGTCCAGCTCATCGATCACCGCGGCCCTCCCTCCTCGGGCGTGGTGTCCAGTCGGCCCGCTACATCGCTGCGTTCACTATACAAATTGGCTAGATAATCTGCGAACAGTTGCGCACCTTGCCCTCAAGGGCGGAAGCTGCCACGTAAGGGCGACCGAGGGGAGCGCGACATGGCAGCTCAGGTGCTCGAGGTACCAGTGACCACGGCGGACGAGTTCCCCGTCGACGGCATGGACGCCGTGGTCTTCGCGGTCGGCAACGCGCGGCATGCCGCGCACTTCTACTCCACGGCGTTCGGGATGCGATGCGTGGCCTACCGCGGCCCGGAGACCGGCTGCCGCGACGAGGCCGCCTACGTGCTCGAGTCCGGTGACGCGCGCTTCGTGGTCCGCGGGCCGGTACGCGCGGGCACGGCCCTCGGCCGGCACGTGGCCGCGCACGGCGACGGCGTGATCGACCTGGCCATCGGCGTGCCGTCGGCCGAGGCCGCCTATGCCCACGCGGTCGCCAACGGGGCCACCGGCCTGGCGGAGCCCGAGGTCTTCGAGGACGCCCACGGCAAGGTCGTCCTGGCCGCGATCGCCACCTACGGCGACACCAGGCACACGCTCGTCGAGCGCGCCAACTACAGCGGCCCCTACCTGCCCGGCTACGTCGCCGCCGCCCCGCTTGCCGCTCCCCCGGCCCGGCCGTTCTTCACGCAGATCGACCACTGCGTCGGCAACGTCGAGCTGGGCAGGATGGACGAATGGGTGGGCTTCTACCAGCGCGTCATGGGCTTCACCAACATGAAGGAGTTCGTCGGGGACGACATCGCCACCGAGTACTCGGCGCTGATGAGCAAGGTGGTCGCCGACGGCACCCGCAGGGTCAAGTTCCCGATCAACGAGCCGGCGCCCGGCAAGAAGAAGTCGCAGATCGACGAGTACCTCGAGTTCTACGGCGGTCCCGGCGTCCAGCACGTCGCGCTGGCCACCGACGACATCGTGGCCGCCGTCCGCGGGATGCGGGCCGCCGGCCTGGACTTCCTCGGCACGCCCGACAGTTACTACGACACGCTCGGCGAGGGCGGCGGTGGGGATGGCGGCGGCAGAGTCGGCGACACCCGCGTGCCCCTGGACGAGCTGCGCGAGCTCAAGATCCTCGCGGACCGCGACGAGGACGGGTACCTGCTGCAGATCTTCACCAGGCCGGTCCAGGACCGGCCGACGGTGTTCTTCGAGCTGATCGAGCGGCACGGCTCGCAGGGTTTCGGCAAGGGCAACTTCAAGGCCCTGTTCGAGGCCATAGAGCGCGAGCAGGCCCGCCGCGGCAACCTGTAGCCGGTCAGAACAACAGCTTGTAGCCGCACTCGCGGAGCTGGGCGATCACGCTGTCGCAGTGCCCGGGGCCCCGGGTCTCCACCTGCAGCAGCACCTCGACCTCGTCCACGTGCAGGCCCGGCGTGACGCGCTCGTGCACGACATCGAGCACGTTGGCGCCGAGGCCGGCCACCTCGGCGAGCAGCGTGGCCAGCGCGCCGGGACGGTCGGGCAGCCGGCAGCGGAAGGTCAGGTATCGGCCGGCCGCGGCGAGGCCGTGCCGCAGCACCTTGGACAGCAGCAGCGGGTCGATGTTGCCGCCGGACAGCACCGCCACCACGGGCGGCTCGAAGACCCGGGGATGTTCCAGCAGCGCGGCCACGCCCGCCGCCCCGGCGGGCTCGACCAACTGCTTGGAACGCTCCAGGCAGAGCAGGAGCGCGCGGGACAGGCTCTCCTCGGACACGGTGACCACGCGGTCGGCGTGCTCGGCGAGGATGACGAACGCCAGCTCGCCCGGCATGGCCACGGCGATGCCGTCGGCCATCGTCGGCAGCGGGGTCACGGCGACCGGGTGGCCCGCGGCGAACGAGGCCGGGTACGGCGCCATCGCCTCCGCCTGCACGCCGATCACCCGGATCGGCGGGCTGGCGTGCTTGGCCACCACGGCGATGCCGGATGCCAGGCCGCCGCCGCCGACCCCGACCGCGATCGTGCGCACGCCTGGGCACTGCTCGATGATCTCCAGGCCGACGGTTCCCTGGCCGGCCACGACGTCGGGGTGCTCGAACGGATGGATGAACACCGCGCCGCGGCTGTCGGCCAGCTCCTTCGCCTTGATCAGCGTGTGCTCAACCGTGCTGCCGTGCAGGATGACCTCGGCCCCGTATGACGTGGTGGCCTCGATCTTGGGCAGCGGGGCGCCCTCGGGCATGACCACCGTGGCCTTGGTGCCGAGCGCGGCGGCCGCGAACGCCACCCCCTGGGCGTGGTTGCCGGCGCTGGCCGCGACCACGCCCCGGCCGCGTTCCGCATCCGACAGCCTGGCGATGCGCAGGTAGGCCCCGCGGGCCTTGAACGATCCCGTGCGCTGCAGGTTCTCGCACTTCAGGTACACCGGGCCGCCGACGCGCTCGGACAGCACCCGCGACCGGAGCAGCGGCGTCCGCAGCAAGACCTTGCCGAGCACCTCACGGGCCGCGGCCACGTCATCGAAGCTGACAGACATCGTCATGCTTGAAGTGTGGCACCGCGCGGACGGTAAGCCCTAGGGGGGACGACCCCCCTATAACCCCCCGCCGCGGAGCAAGCTCCGCGAAAATCAGTCGCCGCTCCAGTAGCGGTCCGCGGCGAAGATGAGCGCTGCCGCGCCGACAAGCCCCGCGTTCTGGCCAAGCGCGGCAGGGACCACGGTGAGATCGCGCACGAACGCGAGCTTGGCGTGCGCGTGCAGCGTCTCCTCCAGCGGGTCGAACAGGATATGCCCGGCCTGGGACAGCCCGCCGCCGATCGACACCACCTCGAGGTCGCACAGGTAGGCGGCGGACGCGATCGCGATGCCCAGTGCGCGGCCGGCCCGCCGCATCGCGGCCACGCCGACCGGATGACCCTGAGCGCCGTCGTCGGCTAGGTCCTTGGCCGTGGCGTCCGGCTGGCCCTGGCGCCAGCCCGCGCGCTGCGCCCAGGCCACCAGCGCCGCACCGCGGGCGATCGCCTCGAGGCAGCCGCGCGCGCCGCAGGAGCACAGGGGCCCGCCCACCGGCTC
>DASYXX010000626.1:0-4508 GCA_035934395.1 Streptosporangiaceae bacterium | reverse complement strand
CACGATGATCACACTCGCCAGGGCCTCGGCCCTCACGGCCACCGCGTTCACCGCGGCCGCCGTTGTGATCACGCTGAGGACGCCGGAGCATGGCGGCGCGGCGGGCGTGCCGGTCTATGCCGCGCCCGCCGCCAGCCAGGTGGCCAGCCCGGCCTCGGGTTCCCGGCCGGCCCCGGCGGGCCCCGGGCCGGGCGGCCACCACGTCGTTATCGGGTTCAACGCGGCGTCCGGGCGGTGGCACAGCCATCGCCAGGCCGGGTCAGGCTGCGGACCGCCCTGACGAACCCCACAGCGTGCAGGGCACCCGGGTCGCACTGCCCGGGTGCCCTGCGCCTCCTGCCGCCGCCCCGCCGCGTTCCGTTACGTAAGGGTCTTGATGAGCGCCACGCTCCGCGCCGCCAGCGGCTCCCGCGGTCGGCGTGGCCTCCCGGGGCAGCTCAGAAGCGTTATAGGCGGGTCTGTTCCTGGACGGCGTCCTGGCCCTACCGTTAGGCCATGCACGACTGGCCCATCGACGACGTGGAGATCGTGGCCGCCATCGTGGCCGGCGACCGGGCGGGCCTCGCCGCGGCCTACGATCTCTACGCGGCGGCGCTGTACAGCTACTGCCGGTCGCTGCTGGCCGAGCCCGCCGACGCCGCCGATGCCGTGCAGGACACGTTCGTGCTGGCCGCATCCAAGCTGGCCGGGCTGCGCGACCCGGGCCGGCTCAGGCCGTGGCTGTACGCGGTGGCGCGCAACGAGTGCCACCGGCGGCTGCGGGCGCGGGCCCGGGTGGCCGATCTCGACGAGGCCGGCGAGATGACCGACGACTCGGCGGACGTCGGCGGGGCCGCCGAGCGCGGCGAGCTGCGCGATCTCGTGCTATCGGCGGTCGCGGGGCTGAACCCCGGTGAGCGCGAGGTCATCGAGCTTACGCTGCGGCACGAGCTCGACGGCCCCGATCTCGCGGCCGCGCTCGGGGTGCCGGTGAACCAGGCGCACGCGCTGGCGTCCCGGGCGCGCGGTCAGCTGGAGAGGTCGCTGGGGGCCCTGCTCGTGGCCAGGACGGGCCGGCAGGCGTGCCCGGAGCTCGACGAGATACTGGCAGGCTGGGGGGGCCAGCTCACCGTGCTGCTGCGCAAGCGCGTCAGCAGGCACATCGAGAACTGCGACGTGTGCGGCGAGCGGAAGCGCCGCGAGCTGAGCCCGGCGATGCTGCTGAGCGCGCTGCCGGTCTTCATCGTGCCGGCCGCGCTGCGGCAGCAGGTGCTGCGGCTGGTGTCCGACCCCACGCCCGCCGCGGCCCGCTACCGGCAGCACGTCGCCCGCCGGGCCGAGCCGTTCGGCGCGTCGGGCTTCCCGGTCCCGATCGTCGCCATCGTCCGGGTGCGGTCGCGCGGGCGGACGATCGCCTACGCCGCGGCCGCCGTGCTCATCCTCGCCGCCGGCGGCGGCGCCGCCGCGGACGCGCTGCTGAACGGCGGAGGGCCGGCCAACGCCGCGCACAACACATCGACGCGGTCCCCCTCGGTGACTCTGGGCCCGCCGGCCTCGCCCGGGGTCTCCCCGGCACCCGTGTCCTCGCGCTCCGGCACCCCGGGGACTCCGTCGCCGGGCGCCGCCGCGACCACCCCGGGCGGGTCCCCCTCGGGCACGCCCACGCCCACGGGCAACCCCACGCCGACGCGGACTCCCACGCCCACGCGGACTCCCACGCCGACGCGGACTCCCCCGCCCACGCGCACGCCCTCCCCGTCGCCGACGACGCCCACGCCGCCACCGCCGCCACCGCCCGGCACGCTGGTGCCGTCGGCGGCCCAGATCACGCTGACGTCCGCCACCGGGGGGCCGCCGTTCACGGGGACGTTCACGCTGACCGCGTCGGGGGGCCCGGTGACGTTCACGATCACGGTGCCGGCGGGCCTGAGCGTAAGCCAGACGGACGGCTCGCTGACCTCAGGTCAGACCATCCCGATCACCGTGACCGCCGACCCCAACAACCCGCCCCCGTTCACCTCCACGCTCACCCTGAACCCCGGCGGGCTGACGGTCACGGTCCTGTACCCGCCCAGCGGCTAGCGTTCGGGGTCAGCGGGCGGCGGGGTCACCCGGTCGCCGCCCGCCGCCGCGGTCGTCAGCTCCGAGCTGTGATATGCGGCCTTGGCCGCGAGCTCGCGGCTGTACCGGGCGATGATCTGCCGGACCCGGTGCGCGGCCAGGGGCCCGAGCAGGTCGTAGGTGGCGATGAACAGCTCGCGGGCGGCGGCCCGCGGCCAGGCGTCGGGCAGCAGCTCGCGGGGCAGATCGGGATCAAGCCCGGGGAACGCGCGCCACTCGTCCATAACGCGGGTCCTGGCGACGAGCGCCTCCACCGGGGATATCCGCCCGGCGAGCGCGCGCTCCCGCAGCTGCTGCGCGTAGGCGATGAAGCCGTCATACCGGGCGCGCAGGTCCTCCAGGTCCCACGCGACCTGCGGATACCCGTCCGGCCCGGTGCCGGGCACGGTCGCGGCCCGGAACGCGGTCGCGGTGCTGATGCCAAGCTCGGCGAGCTGGCCGACCACCTCGGTGGCCTGGTCACGGGGCGCGACCCAGAGCCCGTCGTAAAGCGGGGCGAAGCCGAGCCAGCGGAGCTGTTTGCGCAGCGCGTCACGCGCCGCCCGGTGGTGCTCGGGAATCGAGAACGCGACCAGGCTCCACATGCCGTCCCAGGGCTGCGTGTCCCGGCCGAAGGAGAAGATGTGGCGCGCTCCCTCGTCGAGGATCTGCGCCGCGCGCTCGCTGAGCCGGACGAACGTGCGCCTCCCCACCTTGGAGGTGACCAGGAGCCGGTTCCGGGTCAGGCGGCTCAGCGCGGCCCGGGCGGCCGAGTCGCTGACGCCGAACTCCGCCAGCAACGCCACCAGCGCCGCCGAGGGCAGAGACTCCGTGTGCTGCCACCAGTAGTCCCCCAGCAGCGTGAGCAGCAGCCGCGGGGGCCGCTGGGCGCCGGCCCAGGGCCGCATCTCGCCGTCGTCGCCGGGCGACAGGTAGCCGGGCGGCCCGGCTTCGTCGGAAGACGGATGAAAACCAGGCACGTTCATGAGGGTAGCGAACGACCTTTCCGCCCAGGGAACAGCATCACGCGAGTTCCAGATGACGACAGACAACACGTTACAGGCTTATTGCTACGTTGATCGAGACCGTGATTGTCATATATCTGGCCTAGCTGACCTGGGCGCGGGGGTCGGAGGCGGCTAGTCGGCACTGGCCCGCCGGCGGCCGCGGCGGCCTCGGGTACGGTGGGCCGCTGTCCCGACGAGAAGCAGGGGAGCAGAACTCGTCGCTGCCGTTCGTGAGCAGGATCCGGGACGGGTCGACCCCGGCATGCGCCGCGAGCAGGCGGCGGGCCTGGCTCCGGGCAAGAATGGCACCGGCGACCGAGAAGGAGTTCACCATGCAAGCGAATCCGATCCGGCAAATCGGTTCCTGGGCCGAGCTCAGCCCGGAGCAGCGACGGCGCGCCGTGTGCATCACCGCGGACGCGTTCCGCAAGCGGACCGCGGTCGCCCGCGCCGACGAGCGGGCCCTGCGCCGGATGAGCGACTCGATCATCGCGTTCACCCAACAGGAGGGGTCCCCCGCGCACGAGGCCGCGGTGCGCATCCGTCTCGGGAACCTGGCGTGAACGACCAGGCCGCCGTGGTCGTCGGGCGGGCCGGAGTGACCGCCGAGCAGGTCATCGCCGTGGCCCGCCGTGACGCGCAGGTACGGCTCTCGCCCGAGGCGTTCGAGATAATCGTCGGCTCGCGCCGCATCGTCGAGGGGCTCGCCGCGTCCCCCACGCCCGCCTACGGCATCTCAACCGGGTTCGGGGCGCTGGCCACCCGCCACATCACCCCGGAGCTTCGCGCGAAACTGCAGCTGAGCCTCATCCGGTCGCACGCCGCCGGCGCGGGCGAGCCGGTGGAGCGGGAGGTCGTCCGGGCGCTCATGTTCCTCCGGCTGAGGACGATCGCGTCGGGCATAACCGGCGTGCGGCCGGTGGTGGCCGAGACGCTCGCGGCCATGCTGAACGCCGGCGTTACTCCCGTGGTACCCGAGCACGGCTCGCTCGGCTGCAGCGGCGACCTCGCGCCGCTCGCGCACTGCGGCCTCGTGCTCATGGGCGAGGGAGAGGCGATGACCCCGGCGGGCGAGCGGGTCCCGGGCGCGGTCGCGCTCGAGCGGGCCGGGATCACGCCCGTGCGCCTCGAGGCCAAGGAGGGACTCGGCCTGATCAACGGGACCGACGGCATGCTCGGCATGCTGGTCATGGCCTGCGCGGACCTCGCCGCGCTGTGCACGGCGGCCGACATCACCGCGGCGATGAGCGTCGAGGCGCTGCTCGGGACCGATCAGGTGTTCCTCCCCGAGCTGCACCTGCCGCTCCGGCCGCACCCGGGCCAGGCGGTCAGCGCGGACAACATGCTGCGCGTCCTGGCCGGGTCGCGGATCGTCGCCTCGCACCGCCACGGCGACCCGCGGGTGCAGGACGCCTACTCGCT
>DASYXX010000607.1:0-5814 GCA_035934395.1 Streptosporangiaceae bacterium | reverse complement strand
CCACCGCGGCCACGAGCTGCTGCCCTGCGGTGCCGCGGCGCAGCGCAACGCGATCATCTGCCCTTATCACTCGTGGACCTACTCGCTGTCCGGCGGGCTCCGCTTCGCGTCCGGCTTCAAGGGCCGCGCCGGCTTCGACTTCGACGAGTCGGCCTGGGGCCTGGCCGAGCTTGCGCTGACCGACTGGCACGGGCTGATCTTCGTGGACAGCTCCGGGCAGGCCGCGCCGCTGGCGGACTCGCTGCGGGTTCTCGACGAGCTGGTCACGCCGTACGAGCCAGAGCGGCTGGTCATCGCCGGGCGGCACGCTTACGACGCCGCAGCGAACTGGAAGATCCTCACCGAGAACTATCACGAGTGCTACCACTGCCCGACGATCCATCCCGAGCTGTGCAAGATCAGCCCGCCCAGGAGCGGCGAGAACTATCCCGTTCAGGGCGCCTGGGTGGGCGGCTGGATGGACCTGCGGGACGGCATGGACACCATGTCGCTGGACGGCGCCAGCCTCGGGGTCCCGCTGCGCGGCCTGGACGGCGCGGGCCTGCGCACCGTGATCTACGTGGGCATCTTCCCGAACGTGCTGCTCAGCCTGCACCCCGACTACGTGATGACGCACCGCCTGGTGCCGCTCGCCGCGGACCGGACGATGATCGAGTGCACCTGGGCCTTCGCCCCCGAGGCGGCGGACAAGCCCGGGTTCGACCCCGACTACGCGGTGAAGTTCTGGGACATCACCAACCAGCAGGACTGGCGCGCCTGCGAGTCGGTGCAGCGCGGGCTCGCCTCTGAGCACGCGCGGCCCGGGCCGCTGTCGCCCGACGAGGATGCCGTGTACAAGTTCGTGACCATGATCGGCCGCGGCTACCTCGGCCAGCCGGTGTGGAATCCGGGCGCGGGGGGTGCGGAAGAGATCGGCGCGGGCGGCTGTTGACGGCGGTGCAACCCCTGAGAGCGAAGGGACCTGCCACGTGTCCGTGTACGACTTTCCCGTGAACACCCTGTCCGGCCAGCCCGGCTCGCTCGGCGACCTGGCCGGCAAGACGCTGCTCGTGGTCAACGTCGCCTCGAGGTGCGGCCTGACGCCGCAGTACGAGGGGCTGGAGCGGCTGCACGAGCGGTTCGCCGGCCGCGGGTTCTCGGTGGTCGGCTTTCCCTGCAATCAGTTCGGCGGGCAGGAGCCCGGCACCGCCGAGGAGATCGGCGAGTTCTGCTCGGTGACCTACGGCGTGACGTTCCCGATCTTCGAGAAGATCGAGGTCAACGGCCCGGGGCGGCACCCCGTCTACGGCGAGCTCACCGCGGTGCCCGACGCCGACGGCGAGGCCGGCGACATCCAGTGGAACTTCGAGAAGTTTCTGGTCGCCCCGGACGGCTCGGTTATCGGGCGGTACCGGCCGGGCACCGACCCAGAGGACCCGGAACTGGTCGGCGCGATCGAGGCCAGCCTGCCCGCGTAGCCGCCGGGCCCGACGGGCATTAGGGCTTGCGGGCGACGCCGCCGTACACCGAGACCTGGGCGTCGGTGGGGGTTTCCGCAGGCGGGCCGGCGGCGCCGGGGTCCGGGCGCCAGCGCGGCAGCGACACCACCCCGGGGTCGACCAGGTCCAGGCCGTCGAAGAACTGCTTGATGTCCTGCAGCGTGCGGACACGCATGATCACGCCGCTGCGCCGGTACACCGCCGCGACCCCCTCCCATGCCTCCGGGTCGAAGTCGCCGGTCAGATGCGACAGCGCCAGGTAGCTGCCGGAGGGCAGCGCGGCCATCAGCCGGGCCACCACGCCGTGGGGGTCGTCCTGGTCCGGGATGAAGTGCAGCACGGCGATCAGCATCAGCGCGACCGGCCGGCTCAGGTCCAGCGCGTCGTTCACGTCCCGGGAGCTCAGGATCTTTTCGACGTCGCGCAGGTCGGCGTCGGTGTAGGCGGTCTTGCCCTCGGACCCGGAGGTGAGCAGCGCCCGGGCGTGGGCGAGCACGATCGGGTCGTTGTCGACGTAGGCGATCCGCGCCCGCGGGTTGGCCTCCTGCGCGATCTCGTGGACGTTGGGCGAGGTGGGGATGCCGGTGCCGATGTCAAGGAACTGGCTGATGCCGGCGTCGCGGGCCAGGTAGCGGACCGCGCGGCGCAGGAACGCGCGGTTCTCCCGCGGCGGGATCAGCGAGTTGGGGTTGGCCTTCATGCCCTCGTGCGCGGCGGCCCGGTCGGCGGCGAAGTTGTCCTTGCCGCCGAGCAGGTAGTCATAGACCCGCGCCGGGTGCGGCCGGTCGGTCTGCAGGTCCACCGGGGGGCCGCCGGAGCCGGGCCGGGCCTGGGTCATCCAGTCGTTGTCGGCCATAGCGGCGGCTCCCAGCCTGTTATCACCCAGCAGCGTTGCTGATCCCTACGCCGAATGATAGGGCCGGCCCTCGCGTCGGCGGGACGAAGCTCACGTCGCCGGGGCGAGCCTGGAGACACCGCGGGGACGGGCCGCAGGTCAGGCGAGGGCGCCCGGGGTGCGCTTGACCATCTGGTCGGCGATGATCGCGCGCTGGATCTCGCTGGTGCCCTCCCAGATGCGCTCGACCCGGACCTCGCGGGAGAACCGCTCGGCCACGTTCTCCCGCATGTAGCCGCGGCCGCCGAACACCTGGACGGCCCGGTCGGCCACCCGGCCCGCCATCTCCGAGGCGAAGAGCTTGGCCATCGAGCACTGCGCGTGCTGCACCTTGACGTCGATCCCGGCGTCGATCCCGCGCGCGGTCTCGTAGGTCAGCGACCGGGCCGCGAACAGCTCGGTCAGGCAGTCGGCGAGCATCGCCTGGATCTGGCCGAGCTCGCTGATCGGCCTGCCGCTGACCCGGCGCTGGATCGCGAACGCGGTGATCTCGGTCGTCAGCCGGTCCGCCGCGCCCAGGCAGCGCGCCGCGACCATCAGCCGTTCGAACCGGAACCACTCGTAGGCGAACGTCATGCCGTCGCCCTCGGCGCCCACCAGGTACGTGGCCGGCACCCAGACGTTGCTGAACGCGACGATCGGATGATGGATGCTGAACGTGTGCGTGTAGGCGGGCGTGCGGACCACCCGCACCCCCGGGCTGGGCAGGCCGACCAGGAACATGGCGTGCTCGCCGTCGTGGTCCCCGCCGTCGAGCTTGGCCTCGAAGAACGCGAAATCGGCGGTGTTGTACGACGTCACGTGCCATTTCTCGCCGTTCAGCAGGTATCCGTCGCCGTCCCGGCGCGCGGTCGCCTCGATCGCGGCCACGTCCGATCCGGCGCCCTCCTCGGTGATCGCGTAGCACTCCTCGCGCTCGCCCCGGATCGCCGGCTTCACGAACCGCTCCAGCTGGAAGGGCGTGGCCACGGGGGCGAACCAGGACGGGGGAGTGGTGGCCGACCAGGCCAGCGCGTTGGTGACCCGGCCCACCTGCTCGTGGACCAGGACCTGCTGCAGCGAGGTGCAGCCGCCGCCGCCCAGCTCCTTCGGCATGTTCGTCGCGGCGAGCCCAAGCTCCCTGGCCCGCGCGGCGTGCCCGGCCGTGACGTCCTTGGGCAGCTCGCCACCGTTCATCTCGGCGGTGATCTCGAAGGGAATCAGCTCATCGGCGAACGTGCGGGCGCGGTCCTGGATATCCAGGTCGGCCTCTGACAGTCCGTACATGGCCCGCCTAACTCGAGTTGAGCGCATCTTGACTGAACGTTCAGTCTATGCCAGCATCGACCACGTGCCAATGCCCCACACCACCGCGGACGCCGTCGTGGTCGGCGGCGGGACCATTGGCGCCTGGTGCGCCTATTTCCTGCGCCAGGCCGGCCTGGACCGGGTGGTCCTGCTGGAGAAGCGGACGCTCGGCCAGGGCGCCAGCAGCCGCGCCGCGGGGATCGTCCGCACCCAGGGCGGCACCACCTGGGCCGTGCAGCTCGGCGAGTGGTCTCGCCGCTTCTACCTTAGCCAGCACGAGAAGCTCGGGATCGACTCGGGGTTCGCCCCGCAGGGCTACGTGCTGCCGTGCTTCACGTCCGCCGACGTGGACGCGGCCCGGGCGCGGATGGCCATGCAGAACGGGCTTGGCCTCGCGGTCCGCTGGCTGGAGCCCGACGAGCTTGACCGCCTCAACCCCACCCTGGCGCCCGGGCTCACCCGCGGCGGCACGTACTGCGCCGAGGACGGCTACCTCACCCCGCCGCGCAACGTCACCGCCTACGCCCTGGCGCTCGCGGTCAGCGGCGTCGAGGTCCGCGAGCACACCGCGTTCGCCGGGCTGGTGAGGGTCGGGGAACAGGTCGCCGGCGTGGAGACGAGCCAGGGCCGGATCTCCAGCCCGCTCGTGGTCCTCACCGGCGGCCCCGAGCTGGCCGAGGTCGGCGGCCTGGCCGGGATCAGGGTTCCGGCCGGCGGGGTGCGGCACCAGGTGGCGGTCACCGAGCCGCATCCGGACCTTGACCCGTCTCGGCTGCCGATGGTCTTCGACCTGTCCGCCGGGCTGTACTGGCGTCCCGAGGAGAAGGGCCTGCTGTTCGGCATGAGTAACCCGGACGAGCGCCCCGGCCCGGCCGCCTGCGTGGACGAGCACTACCTGGCCCTGATGCGCGAGCGCCTGGGTCAGCTGGTCCCGGTCACCCGCGGGCTCGGCCTGCGCCGGGTCTGGGCCGCCACCATCGACTACACGCCCGACCACCTGCCGATCATCGGCCCCGCTCACGCCGGGGACGAGGTCCTGTCCGGGGTCACCGTGGCCAGCGCGGGAGGCGCCGGCATGATGTGGGGGCCCGCCGTGGCCAGGGCCGCCGCCGACGTCGCCCTGACCGGGAGCTCGGACGTGGTGGACACGGCCGTGCTGGGCCTGGACCGGTTCGACGACGAGGGCCACAGCCGCCTGCCGACCGACCCGATCGCGCTGCCGTTCCCCACCACCGCGCCGCATGCGCCCGGCAAGCTGACCATCTAGGCCTGGGCTGCCGGTCGGCGCCGGGCCGTTAGGGACGCGTCCTGCCGCCGCAGGGCCGTTATGGAAAGGACAGGCAGACCGTGACCGAGACCGTGCCACAGATACCGTTCCTGGCCGACGCCGCCACCGCCGAGCTCGAGGACCTGGGCCCGCTGGAGGAGGCGACCGGCGAGCCGATGCGGGCGTCCGGCCTCACCCTGTGGCAGGACGGCGAGCAGGAGGCCGGGGTCTGGGAGTGCACGCCGGGCCCGTGCTACTGGAAGCTTGAGACCAACGAGTTCGTGCACGTCCTGTCCGGCCGCATGACGTCGACCCCCGACGGCGGCGAGCCGCGGGAGTTCGGGCCCGGTGACACTGCGGTGTTCCCGCGGGGGTGGGCGGGCACCTGGGAGGTCCACGAGACGATCCGCAAGGTCTACGTGCTGTTCTGACCGGTCCCGTCCGTTAGCGTGCAGGGCCCGCAGCTTCTGGCGCACTCCGCGGCTACAGCACAGGTGAGTGTTTCCTGCCGCTGGCGCGGCTGAGGCTGGGGTGGGCTGCGGGATCAGGCGTGGCGGAAGTCTCCCGCCCGTATGCCCAGGGGGAATGCCCGCCATTGGCCTGCTGTGAGCGTGAGAACCGGGCCGTGCGGGTTCTTGCACAACTAAGGCTCTACCAACAAGAGCGCGCAGCGGCTCTACCACCACAAGGCATGGGCCATGCCCCTCCCGGCGGCAAACGGGGTTCAGGCTCCGCCTGTGATGACTACCACGATCGTGCTCCCCGCGGGAAAGCGGTCCTGCTGGACCAGCGTAAAGATGCCGTACATCATTTTGGCCACGTAAACCCAGTCCAGCGTAAGCGCGTGGCGCTCTTCGAAGTCGGCGATGAACTCGCCGAGCGCCGCG
>DASYXX010000595.1:0-1702 GCA_035934395.1 Streptosporangiaceae bacterium | reverse complement strand
AGCTTGCGCTGCAGCATCGAGGTGGAGCCGAACTGGGTGCTGACCACGAGCTCGGCGGCCTGGAGCAGCAGCTCGAGATCGTCGCCGATGTCCGCGTCGATCTCGCGCTGACGGCCCTCGGCCACGGTCACGTCGTCCCGGTAGGAGGGCTCCGCCTGCCGCTTGCAGTGCGCGACGATCTCGCGGATCTCCTTCTCGGTGACGAACGCGTTCTGCAGCCGCAGCGGCTTGCTCGCGCCCATCGGCAGGAACAGGCAGTCGCCCTGGCCGACGAGCTTCTCGGCGCCCGGCTGGTCCAGGATCACCCGCGAGTCGGTCAGGCTCGAGGTGGCGAACGCGAGCCGCGTCGAGACGTTGGCCTTGATCAGGCCGGTCACCACGTCGACGCTCGGCCGCTGCGTGGCGAGCACCAGGTGGATGCCGGCCGCGCGGGCGAGCTGGGTGATCCGCACGACCGAGTCCTCGACGTCGCGCGGGGCGACCATCATCAGGTCCGCGAGCTCGTCGACGATGACCAGCAGGTACGGGTACGGCACGTAGACGCGGTCGCTGCCGGGCGGCGCGGTGACCTTTCCCGTCCGTACCGCCTTGTTGAAGTCGTCCATATGCCGGAAGCCCGTCGCGGCGAGGTCGTCGTAACGGCGCTCCATCTCCCCCACGACCCACTGCAGCGCGTCCGCGGCCCGCTTGGGGTTGATGATGATATGCGTGATGAGGTGCGGGATCCCCTCGTAGGCCGACAGCTCGACCCGCTTCGGGTCGATGAGGATCATGCGCACCTCATCGGGCGTGGCCCGCAGCAGGATCGACGTGATCAGCCCGTTGAGGCACACGCTCTTGCCGCTGCCGGTCGCCCCGGCGATCAGCATGTGGGGCATCTTCGCGATGTTGGCCACCACGTGCAGGCCCTCGACGTTCTTGCCCAGGCCGACGACCATCGGGTGGTGGTCGGCCTGCGCCACCGGGGAGCGCAGCACGTCGCCCAGGCTGACGATCTCCCGGTCGGCGTTCGGGATCTCCACCCCGATCGCGGACTTGCCGGGGATCGGCGACAGGATCCGCACGTCCGCGCTCTTCACCGCGTACGCGATGTTCCTCGACAGCGCGGTGACCCGCTCCACCTTGACGGCGGGGGCCAGCTCGATCTCGTACCTGGTCACGGTCGGGCCCCGGGTGAACCCGGTCACCTGGGCATCCACCTGGAACTGCTCGAGCACCGCCGACAGCGCCTCGACCATGAGGTCGTTCGCCCGGGTCCGGTGCTTCGGGGCCGTCCCCGGGCGCAGCAGCGCCGCGGGCGGCAGCGTGTAACTGGCGGCACTCGCGGCAGTCAGGGTGAGCTGCTCGGGCTTTTTAGAATCCGTAACGGGACCCGGCGCGACGGGCCCGGCCGCCTCGGCGGCCACAGGGTCCTTGCCCTTGGGCGCAGCAGGGCCCGCCTCGGGGGCGAGCCAGGGGTCGTGCCACGTCGTGTCGGGTGGGGTCAGGGCCTCGCTCTGCGCGCCGTCAGCGGCCGCCGGCGGTGCGGCCTGACTGCCGCGCCTGGCCAGAGTCCCGCCCAGCAGCGGGGTGTCGTACGGCTGGTCGCCTACGGCCTCGATGGCCTCCTGCCGCTTCCGGCCCCTGGTCAGCTGGCCGCGGGCGCGGGCGGTCTCCCCGGCCTGGGCCTCCGCGGTCTCGTCCGCCTCATCCTCGCCGGGGC
>DASYXX010000591.1:0-6609 GCA_035934395.1 Streptosporangiaceae bacterium | reverse complement strand
GGTCCGCGGCGATGTCCTGATCAGCAACTTCAATAACAAGGCCAACGAGCAGGGTACCGGCTCCACGATCGTGGAAATCTCGCCGGGCGGCCACCTGACCGTGTTCGCGCACATCACCAGGGCCAAGCTGACGGGGCCGTGCCCCGGCGGCATAGGCCTGACCACCGCCCTCGACATACTGCCGGGCGGATGGGTGGTTGTGGGCAGCACGCCGTCGAAGAACGGGATGGCCGCTACCTCAAAGGCCGGCTGCCTGATCGTGCTCGACAACCAGGGCCGGGTGCGGGAGACGATCTCGGGCCACGGCATCAACGGGCCCTGGGACATGACGGCGCTCAGCTTTGGCGACCGGTTCGCCGAGCTGTTTGTCACGAACGTCCTCAACGGAACCGTCAAGGCCAACGGGGCCGTCGTCCACCGGGGCACGGTACTCAGGCTGATCGTCGGGCTGTCCGAGCGCCGCCCGCCGAGGGTCCTCGCGGTGACGAAGATCGGGTCTGGCTTCTTCGAGAAGACCGACCCGAACGCCTTCGTGATCGGGCCCACCGGACTGGGCCTGGGCCGCGACGGCACGCTCTATGTCGCCGATACCGGGGAGAACCGGATCACCGGCATACGGCACGCGATATTCCGCCGGACCAGCGCGGGCACCGGGTTCGTGCTGACCTCCGGCCGCAACCTCAACGGTCCGCTTGGCCTGACCATCGCGCCCAACGGCGACGTGCTCACGGTCAATGCCGGCGACGGCCAGATCGTGGAGACGTCTCCGGCCGGCGTCCAGGTCGCCCACCGGTTCCTCAACACCATGGGCAGCCCGCCTGGCTCGGGTGCCCTGTTTGGTTTGGCTGTGGCGCCACGCGGTAGTGGGGTCTATTTCGTGGACGACATAGCCAATTCCCTGCGGCTGCTGCACTGAGCCGCTGAAGGCGTCCGTCCGGGTCGCGCCTGGGGACGAGTGGCCCCGTCCTCGGGTGCGGCCCGGCGGGCTCGCCGCCGCACCGGCTGGCGCGGGCTCGCCGCGCCGCACCGTCTGGCACGGACGCGCCGCGCGCCGCGCGACACGCCGGCAGCGCTTTCTACCCGAATCTAACTCTCGCGCTAGATCAGGCCATAAGCTCCGATGGCGTGGACCCGGTTCGCAACCCGTACGCTCCCGGTGCAGGCCAGCGCCCGCCCGAGCTCGCCGGGCGTGATCGTGAGATCGGCCAGTTCGAGGTTGTGCTCGAGCGCGTAGCCCGCGGCCGGCCCGAGCGCAGCATGGTGCTCACCGGGCTCCGGGGGGTCGGCAAGACCGTGCTGCTGAACGCGTTCCGCTCGATGGCGATGCAGCGGCTCTGGGGAACCGGGAAGATCGAGGCCCGGCCCGACCAGTCGATCAGGAGGCCGCTGGCCTCGGCGCTGCACATGGCCGTGCGCGAGCTCGCGCCTCGGCACCGGGCGCCGGACCGGATCGATGACTTCCTCGGCGTGCTCAAGGCCTTCGCGATCCGCGACCCAGCCGCGCCCAAGGGGTCGTACGCCGCGCACCTGGGCATCGACGTTCCCGCCCGGCGGGGCCGCGCCGATTCCGGCGACCTCGAGATCGACCTCACCGAGCTGCTGGCCGATGCGGCTTCGGTCGCCGCCGACCTCTCGGTGGGAATCGCGCTGTTCGTGGACGAGATGCAGGACGTGCCCGCGCTCGACATCTCGGCGCTCTGCGCCGCCTGCCACGAACTCTCGCAGACCGGCGGGCCGCTGATCGTGGTCGGGGCCGGGCTGCCGCACCTTCCGTCGGTGCTCTCGGCGAGCAAGAGCTACTCCGAGCGGCTGTTCCGGTACGTGCCGATCGACCGGCTGGACCGGGAGGCGGCGGACTTCGCGCTGCTGGCCCCGGCCCGGCGCGAGGGCGCGGACTTCGAGCCCGCCGCGCTGGACGCCCTCTACGCCGCCGCCGACGGGTACCCCTACTTCGTGCAGGCTTACGGCAAGGTGACCTGGGACGTCGCCGCAGCGAGCCCGGTCACCGCCGGGGACGTCGGCGTAGCCGGCCCGGTGGCGGCCGGCGAGCTTGCCGTCGGCTTCTTCGGCAGCAGGTACGAGCGCGCGACCCCGGCCGAGCGTGAGTACATGCGGGCGATGGCGCAGCTCGGGGACGATCCGGTGCCGACCGCGCTGGTCGCCGAGGAGCTGGGACGCAAGCCGTCCAGCGTCTCGCCAGCGCGGGACAGCCTGATCAAGAAGGGCCTGATCTACAGCTCGGAGCGCGGGCTGATCGCCTTCACCGTGCCGCACTTCGGCCGCTTTCTCCGCGCCCAGCCTGCCTGAGGCCAGCCCGCGTCAGAGGACCGAAGCGAGCTGAGGGCGCGGCGCTGCCTGGACTGACGAGCGAGGAACGAGCGAGGAGGGAAGGCGGTGCCCTGAGGCGCCCGAAGGCGAGCGACAAATGATTCTGCGAGAATCTTGGGCCGTCTACGGCATCGGCTAGAGATTTCTATATAACGCGAGATCCTTGTCGGGCCGCGAAGCGGGCGGATCGCGGTAGGCGGGAATCCCCTGCCCCGGGTCGGTCGATGCGGCGAGTACGCCGGACCCGACGAGATCCGGTCCGCGGTCCGGGCGCGGGTCCGGACCCGGGTCCGGCTTCGCCGGTTTCATCTCGGTGGACCAGCCGGGCCCGGCGCGCCGCGCAGGCGGCGCGGGCCAGGCCAGCACCTCGCCGGTGACGGCGTCGACCAGGGCCGCGTGGATCGCCGGGCGGTGCGGGCGCAGGTACACGGCGAACACGACCTCCGCCTGCCGGTCAGCGTCCCGGGCCGGGAACACCACGAATCTCCAGCACAGCTCCCGCCACATGTCGACGGGAACATCGGCGGTGATCAGGCTCGCGCGCCGGCGCCACTGCGAGCTCCGGCGCAGGGCGGTGAGCGTCCGGACGGCAGGCAGCCTGCGCAGCTCGCAGGGTTCGGAGTAACCCAGCCGCACCAGGCCCACGCCCAGCTCGGGGGAGAGCGCGGCGATCACGACCAGCTCGGCCAGGAGCATTCCCAGCAGCCTGCCCGCCTCGGCGCCGCGATGCGGCGGATGCAGCGGCGGAAGGCCCATGGTGGCTAGCGCCGCGGCGGCGAGCAGGGCCGACCTGGCCACGGTGCGCCCGCTGACCGGGGACGTGCTGAAGTCGCCGAAGCAGCCGCACCCGGTGTCGGGATGGCTGGTCCGCAGTTCGATCAGGGCGCAGGTGGCTACGAGGAACATCACGGCCGTCGCGAGCCGGATGGTGTTCGCAGGCTCGCCCCGGCCGATCTGCCCCGCGGTGACGAGAAGCCCGATGCCGCAGCAGAGCTCGACGATGCACATCGCGGACGCCACCGGCCGCCGCAGGCCGATGGGGAACAGCGCCGTCGGGCCGAGCCCGGCATCGAGCGAGCCGACACGCAGTATCCGCGCGAACTTGGTCGCGCTGGCAGCGAGCAGCATGGCCGACAGCAGCGGGATCTGTACCTCCCGCGCCTCGGCCAGCACGATGGACAGCATGGTCACCGGCCAATCGTTATCGTCGCGTTGAAACATCCGCGCTCGAGCTCGCCCCCGAGCGCGACGAAGCTGGCCAAGGTCAGATCGGCCACGCGCCCCCGCGGTGACGTGCCGCAGGTGACGCACCGGTCGTTGAACAGCCTGGAGATGGCGGCACACCCGGTGACCGGAAGCGTGCACGAGCTGCCCGTGCAGTCGTTGCGGATCAGCAGCCGGCTGCCAACCGCGAGGTAAGGCATGCGCGCGAAGCGGAGCGGATTCCCGCCGACAGGGTCCTCGGCACAGCCGGCCTCCGGGTCGAGGGCGGGATACAGCACACCCAGCAGCCCCGCCGGCTCCTCGAAGGGCTCGTGCCAGGTGGCCGACCCGCTGATCGCGCTCGGCACGCGCCCGGCGAGCATCGCCGGCGGGGGAAGCTGGTTGACGGGGTAGGCCGGCTGCGAGGTGCCGGGTATCCGTGCCTCCAGCGTTCCGCTCCGCCTGAGCCCGATGACGTCGATGAGGTATCCGGGCTCCAGGTTCGGGAAGCGGACCTGGATCCGGCCCCTCGACCGCCACGGAATCGTCACCACCTGCCGGGGCTTGGTCGTGCCCTCGTAGACGAGCAGCCTGTCAGCGGTGCGCTCGGTGATCATTCCGGTCACCCGGCCGATGTTCGCCCAGATCCGGTCGGCCACGCCGCGCTGGGCGCGGTGCAGCCGGACCACGGCGTGGTCGCCCGGCTGGACCCCGGCCGGGTCTAACGGGCCGCCGCGCCAGGCCGTCGCGCCAGCGGTCAGCGTGATCCGCGTTTCGCTGTCGCCGTTGCCGATGACCAGCACGTGCGGGCTGATGTCGCGAACCGTGCCCGTGATCGCCCGGGGCAGCTCACCTGGCTCGGCGAATCCCGGCGCCGCGTCGTCCGCGTCGTCGTCCGGCCGCCCGAACACGGCGTCCTTGAGCAGCCGCCGTCGCGACGTGCGCACGGCGGTCTTTGTGCCCGCGAACCGATCGCAGCACCGGTGGTCTCGGCGAACCTCCAGCATCACTCCTCCCCGGCCGGGCCGTCTGCCCAGCCAGCCCTCGCGGCAACCCGCCAGCTTAAGACCATGCGTACCTGGGACAGCCCGCGTCAAGCGGTTCACAACTTTCCAGCCTCAGGTAACACATATACGTCTGTACGGCCAGGCTGACGCTGCTGCCCCTGCTGTCTATATTCACCAGATGCGACTCGCCGTGTTACAGGGGGTAGCGAGGCGTAAACGCCGCTGGCTGGGTACGGTTGTTATGTGAGCGTCGGGGGCGATCACTTCGTAGCGGAAGCATGCGCGGATTCATCCGGGTCAGCACCTCGGGGGGCGGCAGCGGGTGACGAGGGAGACTGTCGTGCGGCCGGCCGCAGGCCGGACGTTGTGGTGGGCCCGGTGCCGCGAGCCCGCGGGCCACGGCCTGGCTTCGACGATCCCGGCTTCCGCGACTACGTGACCGCGCGCAGCAGGTCGCTGCTGCGGACCGCCTACCTGCTGACCGGCAACCGCGCCGACGCCGAGGACCTGGTCCAGTCCGCCCTGGCCAAGACGTACCTGGCCTGGGACAGGATCGAGGACCGCGGGGCGCTCGACGGGTACGTCCGCAGGGCCATGGTCAACACGCACATCTCCTGGTGGCGCCGCCGCAGGCTGGAGGAGTACCCGACCGACGAGGTCCCCGATCAGGCGGTCGCCGACCACTCGGGCACCAGCGACCTGCAGGACACGCTGCGCCGCGCCGTCGACCGGCTGCCGCAGCGGATGCGCGCGGCCGTGATGCTCCGCTATTTCGAGGACATGACCGAGGCGGAGGTCGCCGATGTGCTCGGGGTGAGCCTCGGGACCGTCAAGAGCACGGTATCCCGGGCCGTCGCCAAACTGCGCATCGATGCGGAGTTGCAGGCCGAGTAAGCGGGCCCGCGGCCTCCGGGAGCACGCGGGAAGTGACGTTTTCTCGCTGGCGTGGCACTATCCACCCAGAGATGTTCCGGCGCCTTCTGGCAGACAGCCTCCCGAGCAGGCGCCGCCGGAGGTGGCCAGTGCAGAGCACGATGATGGACGTTCCGCTGACGGTGGCCGCGCTGATGCGTTACGGCACGTCGGCTTATGCCGACCGCGAGGTGGTGACCTGCACGTCGGCGGGCACGCGGCGGCAGAGCTACGGCGTGACCGGCGTGCGCGCCGCGCGGCTGGCCAACGCGCTGCGCAGCCTCGGCGTGGACGCCGACCAGCGCGTGGCCACGCTGATGTGGAACAACGCCGAGCACCTGGAGGCCTACCTGGCCATCCCCTCCATGGGCGCGGTGCTGCACACGCTGAACCTGCGCCTGGACCCGGAGGTGATCGGCTACATCGCCACGCACGCCGGCGATGACGTGGTCATCGTCGATCCGACCCTGGTGCCGCTGCTCGCGCAGGTGCTGCCGCACGCGCCCACGGTCCGCCACGTCATCGTGACCCGGTCGGAGGACGGAAGCGACGACCTCCCGGATTCAGACCTCGCCCGCGACGGCCGCCTGGTCCACTCCTACGAGGACCTGCTCGCCGCGCAGCCCGACTCGTTCGGCTGGCCGGACCTGGACGAGCGGTCCGCCGCGGCGATGTGCTACACCAGCGGCACGACGGGGCGCCCCAAGGGCGTGGTCTACAGCCACCGGTCGGCATATCTGCACTCGATGGGCGTGTGCACCGGCAACGTGTTCGGGCTGTCCGAGCAGGACCGGGTGCTGCCCGTGGTGCCGATGTTCCACGCGAACGCCTGGGGGCTCCCGTACGCGGCGCTGATGGCCGGCGCCGACCTGATCATGCCGGACCGGTACCTGCAGCCCGAGCCGCTGGTCCGGCTCATCGAGGCCGAGCGGCCCACGCTGGCCGGCGCGGTGCCCACGATCTGGAACATGATGCTGGCCCACGTGCGCGAGCATGGCGGGGATCTCTCGTCGCTGCGCCTGGTGCCGTGCGGCGGCTCCGCGGTGCCGCACGCGCTGCAGGAGGCCTACGAGAAGGAGCTCGGGGTCCGGATCCTGCAGGCCTGGGGGATGACGGAGACCTCGCCGCTCGGCAGCGTGGCGCACCCGCCCGCCGGCAC
>DASYXX010000585.1:0-2212 GCA_035934395.1 Streptosporangiaceae bacterium | reverse complement strand
CGCAGCGAGGAGGGCTGGTCGGCGACGGCGGCGGCCAGCACCGCGGAGAATCCGGCCCGCACGTCGGGCAGCGTGACGTCGGCGCCGCGGAGCTTGGACACCCCCCTGATCACGGCGGAGTGCACGGCGTTGGTGTCGTGGAAGCGGCACGCGGGCCCGCCCAGGCAGGCCGCGAACACCTCGATCTCGCAGCCCATCTTCTGCAGCGCGGGGACGTACACCAGCCGGTTCTCGAACACGGTCTCGTGCAGCACCGACATCCCGTCGGCCTGGGTGAACAGCACGAGCAACGGCTGCTGCCAGTCGGTCATGAACCCGGGGTGGGTGTCGGTGTGCACCGCGGCCGGCCGCAGGCCGCCCGGCGCCGACGCGGTGATCCACTCGTCGGTGATCTCGAACCGGGCGCCCATCCGGGCCAGGGTCGTGATCGCGGTCACCAGCCGGTCCTGCGGGCAGCCGTGTACCCGGACCTCGCCCCCGGTGATCAGCCCGGCCACCAGGTAGGAGAACGCCTCGAGCCGGTCGCCGGCCAGCCGGGTCGAGGCGCCGCGCAGCCGCTGTACCCCCTCGATGACGATCCGGCGGTCCGGGCTGAGCTCGATGTGCGCGCCCATCCGCTGCAGGAACAGCGCGAGCTCCACCACCTCCGGCTCGGTCGCGGCCCCGCGCAGCACGGTCTTTCCCTCGGCCAGCACGGAGGACAGCAGCACGGTCTCGGTCGCGCCCACGCTCGGGTACGGCAGGTCGATGCGCGCGCCGTGCAGCCTGGTCGCGCGGGCCGTGATCCCGCTCGGGCCCACGTCCACCTCGGCGCCCAGAGCCCGCAGCGCGGCCACGTGGAAGTCGACCGGCCGCCGTCCGATCGGGTCGCCCCCGACCAGCGGCACGAACGCCTCGCCGGTCTGGTGCAGCAGCGGTCCCAGCATCAGGATGGGGATCCGGTTCAGCCCGGTGAACGCCTCGGGGACGTGAGGCTCGATCGCGCTCCCCGCCTCGATCGTGATCTCGGCGTCGGAGCGCGCGAGGTGGTAGCCGGTGGACTCCAGCATCGCCGCGGTGATGTCGACTTCGCCGACCTCGGGGACGTTACGGATCGTGCTCGGCCCGTCGCCGAGCATCGCGGCGACCATGTGCTTGGACACCGCGTTCTTTGACCCCCGCACGCGGATATCCCCGCGTAGCGGTCCAGACGGCTCCACCTGCCAGGTTCCGGCCATGCTGATCACTGTACGGGCAAATCCGACACGCCACGCCGACCAGCCGACGATCGCGCCGCCGGCCAACCCGTCAGCCGCACCGGCCTGGTCGCGGGCGCGGGGGACGTTATGAATCATTAACGCCTCCGCCTTCGTGAGCCGGCTCGCCGGGTTTCCAGGCCTGCGGCGAGGGGCCGGGGCTAGGCTGGCCGACTGTGATCCCGGCACCGGACATTCCAGGGCACACCATTGTCGGCGTCCTGGGCGCGGGCGGCTTCGCCACCGTCTACCGGGGCTGGCAGATCGCGGTCGGCCGCGACGTGGCCGTGAAGGTCGACAGCCGCGTGCTGCTCAGCGAGCGGGACCGGCGGCGGTTCTTCCGCGAGGTGAACGCGGCGGGGCGGCTGTCCGGGCACCCGAACGTCGTCGACGTGTACGACGCGGGAACGCTCAGCGACGGCCGGCCGTACCTCGTCATGGAACTGTGTCCCGCTGGCTCGCTGAACGACGAGCTGCACCGGCACGGGCCGATGAGCGCGGCCCAGGTGCGCGGCATCGGCATCGGCATCGCCGATGCCCTCGCCGCGGCCCACTCGGCCGGCGTGCTGCACCGCGACATCAAGCCGGCGAACATCCTGATCAACCGCTTCGGGATCATCGGCCTCGCCGATTTCGGCCTGGCCTCGATCGTCGCGGCCAGCGGCGAGCAGTCGGTGACCCGTGACGCCCTGACCCCCGCCTACGCGCCGCCGGAGAGCTTCCGCCTCGAGGAACCGACGGTGGCCGCTGACGTCTACTCGCTCGCGGCCACCCTGTACGCCCTGCTGGCCGGCCGGCCGCCGCGTTTCCCGGCGGGGACTGGATCGCCGAGCCCGGCGGCGCTGCTCTACCTCCATGACCAGCCGGTCGAAGATGTTCCCGGGGCGCCGCCCGGGCTGCTGGCCGTGCTGCGCCAGTGCCTGGCCGCGGACCCGGCGGCGCGGCTGGCGAGCGCGGCGGCGCTGCGCGACGCCCTC
>DASYXX010000581.1:0-3078 GCA_035934395.1 Streptosporangiaceae bacterium | reverse complement strand
GTCGAGAGCTGCCCCGGGGACGCGCGATTGCCTACGAGCGCGTGTTCGTCGCCGGCGGGCCGTTCGTGCTCGGCGTCGACGCGGCCAGGGAGCCGTTCTCGCTCGACAACGAGCGGCCCGCGCACACGGTGGACGTGGCGCCGTTCTGGATCGGGCGGGTGCCGGTGAGCAACCGCCGGTGGAGCGAGTTCATCGCCGACGGCGGCTACCGCCGGCCCGAGCTGTGGTCGCCCCGCGGCTGGGAGCACCGGGTGGAGGCCGGGCTGGAGCGGCCGAAGTACTGGACCGCCGAGGGCACCCGGCGGCGGTTCGGCGTCGAGGAGGACGTGCCGCCCGACGAGCCGGTTCAGCACGTCGACTACTTCGAGGCCGAGGCGTTCGCGCGCTGGGCAGGCGCCCGCCTGCCCACCGAGGTCGAGTGGGAGAAGGCCTGCGCCTGGGATCCCTTCGCTCGGGCCCGGCGCGCCTGGCCGTGGGGCTCGTCGCCGCCCGCCGCGGACCTGGCCAACCTGGGCGGGCACGGGCTGCGCCCGGCCCCGGTCGGGGCCTACCCCGCCGGAGCGTCGGCCTACGGCGCCGAGCAGATGATCGGCGACGTCTGGGAGTGGACCTCGTCGGACTTCACTCCGTGGCCGGGCTTCGTCCCGATGATCTACCGCAGGTACAGCGAGCCGTTCTTCGGCGGCGACTACAAGGTGCTGCGCGGCGGATCGTGGGCGGTGGCCCCGACCGCCATCCGGCCGTCGTTCCGCAACTGGGATCACCCGGTCCGGCGGCAGATCTTCACCGGCGTCCGGCTGGCGTGGGACGAGGGGGACGCCTGAGTGTGCCGCCACCTCGCCTGGCTGGGCGCGCCGCGCTCGCTCGGCGACCTGCTGCTGGAGCCATCCCACGGCCTGCTGGTCCAGTCGTACGCGCCGCGCCGGCAGCGGCACGGCCGCATGAACGCGGACGGGTGGGGCGTCGGGTTCTACGCGGTGACCCGGCCCGAGCCCGCGCGCTGGCGGTCGAACCGCCCGCTGTGGGGTGACGCGTCGTTCGCGTCGGTGGCGCCGGTGGTCTCCTCGCGCTGCGTGCTCGCGGCGGTGCGCTCGGCCACTGCGGGGATGCCCGCCGACGAGACGGCGGCCGCGCCGTTCGGCTCGGGCCGGTGGCTGCTGTCGCACAACGGCATCGTCGACCGCGGCGTGCTCGGCCCGCATCCCAACACGGAGTCGGCCTGCGACTCGGCGCTGCTCGCGGCGCACCTATTCGAGTTCGGCCCGGAACGAGTGGGCGAATTCGTCGCCGGGCTCGCCCGGCGCGACCCGGGCGCGCGGCTGAACCTCCTGCTCACCGACGGCCAGCGGGTCCTGGCCACGCGGTGGGGCGACACCCTGAGCGTTCTTCGCTCCGACGACGGTGTGGTCGTCGCGAGCGAGCCCTACGACGACGACCCGCGGTGGGCCGACGTCGCCGAGCACCACCTTGTCGAGGTCACGGCCGACGCCGTGACCACCTCCCCTATTCGCCCCGCCCGCCACTCCCTTAGGAGAGCCAACTGATGCCTGCGGAGAATCGCGTCCGGTTCCATCCCCCGGGGTACATCGAGGCGCTGCGCGCCGACGTGCGCTCCGGCCTGACCGCGGCCGCGAAGACCCTGCCGCCCAAATACTTCTACGACGCGCGCGGCAGCGAGCTGTTCGACGAGATCACCCGGCTGCCGGAGTACTACCTGACCCGGGCCGAGACCGCGATCCTGCGGCGGCACGCCGCGGACATCGCCGGGCTGTCGGGCTGCGAGTCGCTGGTCGAGCTCGGCAGCGGCACCTCGGCCAAGACCAGGCTGCTGCTGCATGCGCTGCTCGACGGCGGCACCCTGCGCGAGTTCGTGCCGTTCGACGTCGACCCGGCGGTGCTCACCGAGGCCAGCGAGGCGCTCGACGCCGAGTACCCGGGCCTGCGGGTCGAGCCGTTCCTCGGCGACTTCGAGCGCGACCTCGGCGCGCTGCCGCCCGGTCCCGCTCACCAGCGCGGGCGCCGGATGATCGCGTTCCTCGGCTCCACGGTCGGCAACCTCGAGCCGGGGCCGCGGGCCGCGTTCCTGGCCCAGGTCGCCGCCGCGCTCCGGCCCGGTGACACGTTCCTGCTCGGGACCGACCTGGTCAAGGACCCGCAGCGGCTGCTACGGGCCTACGACGACGCGGCCGGCGTCACCGCGGAGTTCAACCGCAACATCCTGGTGGTCGTGAACCGGGAGCTGGACGCCGACTTCGCGGTCGAGGAGTTCGAGCACGTCGCCCTCTGGGACGCAGCGCAGGAGTGGATCGAGATGCGGCTGCGCCCGGCGCGGGAGCAGCGGGTCACGATCGGCGACCTGGGCCTGGCGGTGTCGTTCGCGGCCGGGGAGGAACTGCGCACCGAGATCTCGGCCAAGTTCCGCCGCGAGCGGATCGAGGCCGAGCTCGCCGCGGCCGGGCTGCGGACGCTGCGGTTCTGGACCGACCCCGACGGCGATTTCGGCCTGACCCTGGCCCAGTCCCCCGAGTAAGCGCGCGAGTTCTATGCCGCTGTCGGCAGGCTTGCCGCGGAGTCGTAGGTTGGCCGCCATGGACCTATTCGGGGTGGCCCCCGCGGGACAACCCGCTCCCCGGCTGGCTTTCCCAACCTCATCGAACGCAGCATTAAAGGAACTCGAGCTGGGGACGGAACGGGATCTTTTTCACAAGTTCCGTGGCGCAAAACGTAACAAACCAACCAGGTTACTCCCTGGTACTTGTGAAATCGACCCTTACCCCCCTTTTCAGACACGATGAGGGCGGCTGCAGACCCTGACCGAAATAAGCTGAGCGGCCATGCGTGCTAGCACCTGACCAGTTTCGCTGGCTCGCGGTCAGGCGGGGGACCAGGCGGCGTCGCGGCCGGCGAGGGCGATCACGCGATCGAGGGGTGAGGAGTTGCCCGGCGGCTGCCGACTCGGCCCGAACGGCACGTCCGGGCCGGCCGGGGCGTCCGGGCTGGCGAACTGCTCCAGGAAGCTCCGCGCAGCCTCCAGCAGCTCCGGCTCGGCGCGGTACGGCTGCCCGGCCGCGCGGGCGA
>DASYXX010000556.1:0-11365 GCA_035934395.1 Streptosporangiaceae bacterium | reverse complement strand
CGACGATCATCCCGGTCACGCCGGGCTCGGGATCCTCGCGAGCCGCGTAGACGTCGAGGACGAGCACCTCGTCCGCCAGCCCGAGGGCCGCCCCGAACTCGGCGGCGAAGAACCGTGTCCGGCTGTACAGGTGCGGCTGGAACACGGCGATCACGCGCCCGCCCGCCGCTATGTCCCTGGCCGCGGTCAGGTCGGCGGCGACCTCGGTCGGGTGGTGGGCGTAGCTGTCCAGCACGCGCACGCCCTCCACCTCGCCCTTGAGCTCCATGCGCCGGCGCGCGCCGCGATAGGCGGCCAGCCCCGCCGCGACGGACCCGGCCGGGACCCCGAGCTCGACGGCGGCCGCGAACGCGCCCGCCGCGTTGAGGGCGTTGTGCCGGCCGGGAACGCTGATCGTCAGCGTGAGCGGGCCCGGATCACCCGAGGGCGGGTGGGGGGGCGAGGAATATGTCAGGGTCAGCCGCGTGGCCATGCCGAGCCCGGTCACGCCGGTCACGCGGTAGTCCGCGTCCGGCGACTCGCCGTAGGTGCGCACGCGCACCGGGAGGCTGCTCGCGGCGGCCGCGAGCCTGGCGGCAGCGGGATCGTCGCGGCACGCGACCAGCAGCCCGCCGTCGGCGATCTTGCCGGCGAAGGCCGCGAACGTCGCCTCGATCTGCGCGAGGCTGTCGTAGTTGTCCAGGTGCTCCGCCTCGATGCAGGTGACCACCGCGGCGGCAGGCGACAGCATCAGGAACGACCCGTCGCTCTCGTCGGCCTCCGCGACGAACATCTCGCCGCTGCCGTCCTCGGCGCCCAGGCCGGTCTCGGTGAGGATGCCGCCGATCACGTAGGACGGATCGCAGCCCTGGTGCCGCAGCACGGTGGTCAGCATCGAGGTCGTCGTGGTCTTGCCGTGGGTGCCGGAAACAGCGATGCCCCGCTTGCCGATCATGAGCGAGGCCAGCGCCGCGGCCCGGGGTATGACCCTGATCCCGCGCTGCCCGGCCGCCAGGACCTCGATGTTGTTGTCCCCGATGGCGGACGGGGTCGTCACGACCGTGTCCGCCCCGGTGATGTTCGCCTCGGCGTGGCCGACGTGGACGACCGCGCCGAGGGCGGCGAGCTCGTCAAGCTGCTCGGAGGCCGCCCGGTCGCTCCCGGACACGGCCACCCCCCTGGCCAGCAGGATGCGAGCGATGCCGGACATGCCCGCGCCCCCGATGCCGACGAAGTGCACCCGCCCCAGCTGCCCGACCGGCACCGGCGTCACCGGCGTGACCAGGCCCATGTCAGCCTCCTGTGCTTGCCCGGGGGATAACCCCCGGACCCCCAGACCGGGGGGCTTCGCCCCCCGGAGCCCCCCTGCCGTCTGCTCGGGCCGACCTTCGGCCGGCCCTCACAGGCGGCATACGCCGGTGATCGGCCCCTCGGTGCTTGCCCGCCGTTGCCGCATCCGCTGCCGTCTGCTCGGGCCGGCCAAGGCCGGCCCTCGCATCCGGCACGACGGCCGATATGTCGGACCCATTGCCGCTCACCGCCGGGCCTGCCTTTCCCGGCGGCTCGGCCCGCCCGACACGATGTCGATGACCTCGGCCGCGAGCCAGCGGTCGGCGTCCCGCCGGCCCGCCTCGGCCGCGGCGCGCGACATGGCCGCGACCAGCTCGGGGTCGAGCACCACGGGCAGCAGCGTGTCCGCGATCCACTCCGGGCTCAGCTGGGCGTCATCGACGATGATCCCGCCGCCGACCGCCTCGATCGGCGCGGCGTTCAGCCGCTGCTCGCCGTTGCCGTGCGGCAGCGGGACGTATGCGGCCGGCAGCCCCACGGCCGTCAGCTCGGCGCAGGTCATCGCCCCGGCCCGGCACATCGCGAAATCGGCCGCCGCGTAGGCGAGATCCATCCGGTCCAGGTAGGGCAGCGTCACGTAGGGCGTCTCCCCCCCGGGCGCGGGGACGTCTATGTCGGAGCGGGGCCCGATGATGTGCAGCACCTGGACTCCCGCCGCCCGGATCCAGTCCGCCGCACCGACCGCCGCGCGGTTCAGCGACCGTGCGCCCTGCGAGCCGCCGGTGACCAGCAGCACCGGGAGATCGGGCCGGAGGCCGAAGTGCGCGCGCGCCTTGTCCCCGAGCGCGAGCCGGTCAAGCCCGGCGATCTCGCGCCGGATGGGAATGCCGATGAACGTGGCGTGCGGGAGCCTGGTACCCGGCTGCCCGGTGAAGACGTGCCCGGTCAGCCGGGCCCCGATCTTGTTGGCCAGGCCGGGCCGTGAGTTCGCCTCGTGCACGACGATGGGGATGCGGCGGCGCCGGGCGGCGAGATAGGCGGGCGTGGCCACGTAGCCGCCGAACCCGACGAGCACGTCGGCTCCGGCATCGTCGAGCACATCGGCGGCGGCGCTGATCGCGCCGTTGAGCCGCCCGGGCACCGACAGCAGATCGGGGGTCAGCGAGCGCGGGAGCGGGACGGCGGGAATGAGAGCCAGCTCGTAGCCGCGGAGCGGAACCAGCCTGGTCTCCAGGCCGCGCTCGGTGCCCAGGCAGATGATCTCGATCCGCGGGTCGGCGCGCCGCAGCGCGTCGGCCGTCGCCAGCGCGGGCTCGATATGGCCGGCGGTGCCGCCGCCCGCCAGGACGACGCTCATCGAGTGGCTCCCCCTCCCCTCGTCGTCATCCGCCCCTGCGCCGGGCGCAAGGGCTCAGCTCAGCCACGCCGCCCGCGGGAAACGCCGGCAGCGAGGCCAAGCCAGCTTAGGACGCGCAGCACCGGCCCGGGGCCAGCAGCGGCGAGTGCCTGGCTCGCGCCGGGCTCCCGTTTCGCGAACGACATCAGCATGCCGAGCGCGACCAGGGTGACCAGGAGCGAGGACAGGCCTTCCGAGACCAGCGGCAGCGGCACCCCGGTGATCGGCAGCAGCCCGAGCACCGCGCCCATGTTGACGAGGGCCTGGACGACGATCCACGCGGTGGCCGCCGCCGCCGCCAGGCGCATGAACGTGTCCCGCACCCGCCGGGCGATCCGCAGCCCGGCGTAGGCGAGGCCGCCGTAGAGAAACGTGACACAGAGCGTGCCGACCAGGCCGAGCTCCTCGCCGATGATCGCGAAGATGAAGTCGGTGGGCGCGTTCGGCACCCAGCCCCACTTCAGCTTGCCGGCGCCCAGGCCCACGCCGAACAAGCCGCCCGAGCCGACCGCGTTGATGCCCTGGATCTCCTGCCAGCTGGCCCCCGAGGCCTGCGCCTGCGGGTGCAGGAACGCGGTGATCCGTTGCAGCCGGTAGGACGCCACGATGATCAGGACGACCATCGCGAACCCCATCAGCCCGAGCATGCCGAAGAACAGCCGGCCCGGCGTCCCGATCACCCAGAGCAGCGTGAGGAAGATGACCAGCAGGATGAACGTGGTGCCGAGGTCATCGCCGAGCATCACCAGCATGCTGACGATCGCCGCGCCTGGCAGCAGCGGTATCAGCAGGTGCCGCCATTCCCTGAGCTGGCCGACCCGCTCCTTGCGCGCCAGCAGGTCCGCGCCCCAGAGCACGAAGGCCAGCTTGGCGAATTCGGACGGCTGGATCTGGAACCCCATGACCTGGATCCAGCGCTCGGCGCCGCCCACCGTATGGCCCACGGCGAGCACCAGCATGAGCCCGACCAGGGACACCGCGACCATGGGGTAGGCAGCCGCCCGGAACAGAACCGGCGACGACTTCGCGGCGATCCACATCAGCGGCAGCCCGACCACGACGCCGACCAGCTGCTTCTGGAAGCCCGCGTAGGGTGACCCGCCCTGGGACAGGGACACGGCCGACGAGGTGGACAGCACCATCACCAGGCCGAGCGCCAGCAGCAGCACGGTGATCCCGAGGACGATGTAGTACGACGTCAGCGGCCGGTCCAGGAGCCTGACGCCGGCCATCGCGCGGTACCTCACGCGCGCCGGGCTGCCGGGGACGGCGTCGTCAGCGCCCGGCTCGCCCGCAGCACCGATCCGGATGGCCCCGTTGCTCGCGACCTGCGCGCTCATCTGTCTCCGGCTCCCGGCCCGGGCGCCACGCCCCGCTCGCGCCTCACGTGTCCCCCGGGCGCCGTCAGCCGACCGACCGCCGCGGCGAACGCGTCGCCGCGCGCCGGGTAGTCGCGGAACATGTCGAACGACTGCGCGGCCGGCGCCAGCAGCACGGTGTCGCCGGGCACGGCGAGCCTGGCGGCCTCCGCCACAACGAGATCCATGACTCCAGTGTCGGTGCGGACCACCTCCACGACCGGGACATCCGGGGCGTGTCGCGCCAATGACCTGCGGATCACCTGACGGTCGGCACCGAGCAGCACCGCCGCGCGCAGTCGCGCCGCGGCCGAGCCGACCAGACGGTCGATGTCGGCGTCGGAGCCCCGGAACAGTCCCCCGGCGATCCATACGACCGTGCGGTACGCGGCGAGCGACGCGGCGGCGGCGTGCGGGTTGCTCGCCTTCGAGTCGTCGACGTAGTCCACCCCGGCGACCCGGGCGACGAGCGTCATCCGGTGCGGTTCCGGCTGGAAGGCGGCCAGCCCGGCCCGGATCGCCGCGGGCGGGGCCCCGTACGCCCGGGCCAGCGCCGCGGCGGCGAGCGCGTCGGCCACGTTGTGCGGCACCTGCGGCCGGACGTCGCCGACGTCGGCCAGGATGACGCCGTCCCCGAAGGCCCGGTCCAGCAGGGTACCGCCTGATATGCCGAGCTCGCCCGGGCCGGGAGCGCCGAGCCTGAACGGCACGACGCGCGCGGTGCCCGCCGCGCCCGCGGCGAGCTCGGCCGAGCGGCGGTCGTCCGCGTTGCACACGGCCACCGTTCCCGGGGCGTAGATCCGGCCTTTCGCCCGCGCGTAGGACTCTATGTCGCCGTGCCAGTCGAGGTGGTGCGCCGCGACGTTCAGCACCGCGGCGGCGAACGGCCGCAGCGACACGCTCCAGTGCAGCTGGAAGCTGGACAGCTCGACCGCGATGACCGGGTACGGATCCGGCTCGGTGACCGCGTCGACCGCGGAGAGACCGACGTTGCCCGCGGCGATGGTCCGGTGACCGGCCGCGGCCACCATGGCGGCCAGCATCCGCACAGTGGTGGTCTTGCCGTTGGTCCCGGTCACCGCCAGCCAGTCCTGCCGCGCGCCGCCCGGAAGCACCGGGCGCAGCCGCCAGGCCAGCTCGACGTCGCCGATCACGGGGATGCCCGCGGCCGCCGCCGCGGCGAGCATCGGCGTGCCTGGCCGCCATCCGGGCGTGGTGACCACGAGGTCGGTCCCGGCCGGGAGCTGCGGATCCGCGCCCAGGACCACCGCGATGCCCAGCCCGGACAGCTCGTCGGCGACCCGGCGGTTGTCCTGGTCGTCACGGCCGTCGACGGCGGTGACGCGCGCGCCGCGGGCCGCGAGGACCCGCGCGACCGGCGGGCCGGAGATGCCGAGCCCGTTGACGCATACCCGGCGCCCGGCGAGCGCGCCGTCGTGATCGGCCAGAGGCGGAAGCGTTATATCCATTTTTAACGCTAGTACGTCGGCAGCCAGGCCACGTAGAAGATGCCGAGGCCGAGCGCGATGAACAGGCCGGCGATCAGCCAGAACCGCACCACGATCGTGGTCTGGGCCCAGCCGAGCAGCTCGAAATGATGCTGCAGCGGCGCCATCTTGAACACCCGGCGCCGGGTCATCTTGAACGAGCCGACCTGGATGATCACGGAGAGCGTGATGATCACGAAGAGGCCGCCCAGGATCACCAGCAGCAGCTGGGTCTTCGTGCACACGGCGATCCCAGCGAGCACGCCACCGAGCGCGAGTGACCCGGTGTCGCCCATGAAGATCTTGGCGGGCGGCGCGTTCCACCACAGGAACCCGAAGCACGCGCCGAGCACGGTCCCGGCCACCACGGCCATGTCAAGCGGGTCCCGCACCGCGTAGCATTGCGCGCCCAGGTTGACGGTGCAGTCGTTCTTGAGCTGCCAGATCCCGATCAGCACGTAGCCCGCCAGCACGAGGATCGCCGCGCCGCTGGCCAGCCCGTCGAGCCCGTCGGTCAGGTTCACCGCGTTCGACCAGCCGGCGATCATGAGGACGATCCAGAGCACGAACGGCAGCAGCCCGATCGACGGGCCGATGTCCCGCAGGAACGAGATGTGCGCGTCCGCCGGGGTGTAGTCGAACGCGTCGGGGTGGCGGACCACCTCCACCGCGAACACGGCGCCGACCACGGCCTGGCCGGCCAGCTTGGCCCCGCTGCGCAGGCCGAGGCTCCGGTTCTTGTAGATCTTCATGAAGTCGTCGACGAAGCCGACCCCGCCGAGGCCGGTCATCAGCCCGAGCACGAGCACGCCGGACGTGCTCATCTTGTCCTTGGTCAGCTCGTGCCCGACGACGTAGGCGATCAGCGAGGCGATAACGATGACCGTGCCGCCCATCGTCGGCGTGCCGCGCTTGGTCTGGTGCGAGGACGGGCCGTCGTCCCTGATCTGCTGGCCCCAGCCGTGCCTGCTGAACATCCTGATCGCGAGCGGCGTGCCGAACAGCGCCAGCACCATCGCGACCGCGGCCGAGACGAGGATGGTCTTCACAGGGGCACCTCACCGGTGAGCGCCAGTGCCACGCGCTCCAGGCCTGCCGCGCGCGACGCCTTGACCAGTACCGTGTCGCCGGGCCTGAGCCGTTCTTCGACGGCGGCCACCGCCGCCACGGCGTCCGGCACCAGCAGCGGCTCGCCCCGCCAGGACCGGTCCGCGCTGGCCCCGGCGAGCATCGGGGCGGCCTGCTCGCCCACCACGATCAGGCCCGCCAGGCCCGCCCGCGCGGCCTCGCGACCCGCCTGCTCGTGCAGGTACTCGGCCTCGGCGCCCAGCTCGGCCATGTGGCCGAGCACGGCGAGCGCGCGACCGCCGCGCGCGATCGCGGTCACGGCCGACAGGGCGGCGCGCACCGCCTCCGGGCTGGCGTTGTAGGCGTCGTTGACGACCGTCACCCCGTCGGGCCGCCGCGTCACCTCCATCCGCCACCTACTCCGGGCCGTGGCCGCGGACAGCCCCGCCGCCGCGGCGGCGGCGTCCATGCCGAGCTCGACGGCCATCGCCGCCGCGGCCAGCGCGTTGGTGACGTTGTGCTCGCCGTGCAGCCGCAGCCGGACGGGCGCCGAGCCTGACTCGGTCCGCAGGATGAAGCCGGGCCGACCCGCCTCGTCGAGCACGACGTCGTCCGCGCGGACGTCCGCGCGGGGCGACCGGCCGAAGGTCACGACGCGCGCCGCGGTCTGGAGGGCCATGGCCAGCACCCGCGGGTCGTCGGCGTTGAGCACGGCCGCGCCGTCGGCCGGCAGCGCGGCGGGCAGCTCCGCCTTCGCCTTGGCGACCTCGTCGACGCCGCCGAACTCGCCGGTGTGCGCGCGCCCCACGCACAGGACCGCGCCGAGCCGCGGCGGCGAGATCTCGCACAGGGCGGCGATGTGACCGGCGCCGCGTGCGGACATCTCGGCGATCAGGTACCTGGTCTGCTCGGTCACGCGCAGCACGGTGAGCGGGTGCCCGATCTCGTTGTTGAACGAGCCCCGCGGCGCCACCGTGGGTCCCAGCGACTCGATCAGCTGGGCCGCGAGATCCTTCGTGGTGGTCTTGCCCGCGGACCCGGTCACCGCGGCGACCGTCAGGCCGGCCGCGCGGTCGACGACCGCCCGGGCCAGCGCGCCCAGGGCCGCCTCCACGTCACCGACGATCAGCGCCGGGACGCCGGGCGGCCGGGCGGCGAGCACGGCGCTTGCCCCGGCCGCGAGTGCCTGGGTCGCGAAGTCGTGCCCGTCGGCACGGGTCCCCGGCAGGGCGGCGAACAGGCTGCCCGGCCGGACCTGGCGCGAGTCGATGACCACCGGGCCGGTCACCACGGCGCTCATGTCCAGGCCAGCGGAGTCAGCGTGCGGCGTGGCCCCGGTGATCTCGGCTACCTCGGCCAAAGACAGCGGGATCATGGGGCACCCCGGGAGGCCAGACGGCGCCCGAGCGCCTCAGCGGCCACCTCGCGGTCGTCGAACGGGATCACCGATGCGCCGGCGTACTGGCCGCGCTCGTGTCCCTTGCCGGCGACCAGGACCACGTCCCCCTTGCTCGCTCCCGCCATGGCCAGGCCGATCGCGGCCGCGCGGTCCGGCTCGATGATAACGTGCGCGCGGTCGCGGAGCGGAACGCCCAGCGCGCCGGCCAGCATCTCGGCGAGGATGCCGAGCGGGTCCTCCGAGCGCGGGTTGTCGCTGGTGAAGATGGCCACGTCGGCCAGCCCCGCCGCCGCGGCCCCCATCAGCGGGCGCTTCGCGCGATCCCGGTCACCACCGCAGCCCAGCACGATGGTGAGATTACCCAGCGTCACCGGCCGCAACGCTTCGAGCACCGCCCGTACCGCCCCCGGCTTGTGCGAGTAGTCGACGAACACGGTGAAGTCCTGGCCGGCCTCGACCCGCTCGAGGCGGCCTGGCACGCCCGGGCACGCGGCGACCCCGGCTACCGCGGTCGCGGTCCCGACACCCGCCTCGACCAGCGCCACGATGGCCGCCAGCGCGTTGGCGACGTTGAACGGCCCGGGCAGCGCCACCGACGCGTCGGCCTCGACGCCCCCGGGGCCGATGACCCGGAACGCGCTCCCGTCGGCCCCGCCGCGCACGTCGGCGGCCCGCCAGTCCGCGCGCGGGTTCCCGGCCGGCGAGTAGGTGGTGAGCGGGATCTGCGGGGCGGCGGCGAGCTGCCGGCCGTGCTCGTCGTCGATGTTGATCACCCCGGCCCGGGCGTAGCCGGGCGTGAACAGGGCGGCCTTCGCCGCGAAGTAGGCGTCGATGGTCTCGTGGAAGTCCAGGTGGTCCTGGGAGAGGTTGGTGAACAGGGCGACATCGTAGGACGTCCCGGCGACGCGGCCGAGCGCAAGCGCGTGGCTGGACACCTCCATCGCCGCCGCGGTCACCCCGCGCTCCACCATGGCGGCGAACAGGGCCTGCAGGTCGGTGGCCTCCGGCGTGGTCAGGCCGCTGTCGATGGTGACCTCGCCGACGCGGGTCTGCACACCGCCGACCAGGCCGGTCAGGTGGCCGGCCGTGCGGAGCCCGGACTCGAGCAGGTACGTCGTGGTCGTCTTGCCGCTGGTGCCGGTCACGCCGATCAGCGTGAGCTTCCCCGAGGGGCTGCCGTAGATCCAGGACGCGACGGCGCCCAGCCTCGATCGCGGGTCGGCGACCACGAACACCGGCAGGCCGGACCGGATCGCGAGCTCCTTGCCCGCGGGATCGGTGAGGATCGCCACAGCGCCGGCGGAGGCAGCCTGCCCGCAGAACCGGCCGCCGTGGTGCTGGCTGCCGGGCAGCGCGACGTACAGGTCACCGGGCTGCACGCGACGTGAGTCGTGCGTGACCCCGGAAACGCCGCGGGATGCGCCCGGGCTGGTCAGCGGGCCGGGCCCGTCCCGGCCGGCGGTCCTGACCCCGAGCAGGGCCGCGAGTCCCCCGAGCGGGCGCAGGGGGACATAGCGTGGTCGCAGATCCGCGGGCACGGGCCGAGATTACCTCTGTTCACCTCGCCATGAGCCGGACGTGGGGAGGCTTCCCCATGTCGGGCGGTATCTGCAGGGTCTGCAGCACGAACTTCGCCACGTGGTAGAACACCGGTCCGGCCACGGCGTCGCCGAAGTAGCTGCCGCGGGTCGGGTCCTGGACGTTCACCGCGATGACGACCTGCGGATCGTCGGCCGGGGCGATGCCGATGTAGCTCGACCCGTACTCGCACAGACGATTGCCGCACTGCTGAGGGTCCGGCACCTGGGCGGTACCGGTCTTGGCCGCGATCGTGTAGCCGGGGATGATGCCCCACGGCTCGCCGCCCTGCGCGTCGACCGCGGGCACCTGCTGCAGGATCGCCATCAGCTCGCGCGCGGTCTTCGGCTCGATGACCCGGGTCCGCCGGGGCGCGGGCGCCGGGGTGAACCTCCCGTTGCCGCTGGTCGTGCCGGCCACGATCGATGGCTGCACGCGGACCCCGCCGTTGGCGATCGTGGCGTAGACACTGGCCATCTGGACCCCGTTGACGGCGACGCCCTGCCCGAACGAGAGGGTGTAGCGGGTGTCGCCGTACCACTCCGGCGTCCCGGGCCTGGGCAGGATGCCCGCGCTGTCGCCCGGCAGGTTCAGGCCCGTGGGCTCCCCGATGCCGAACGCGCGGAAGTACTGGTACTGGATCTCCGGGCTGACGTGCCGCACCACCTGCACCATGCCGTCGTTGAGCGAGTTGGCCAGGATGCCGGCGATCGTGTAGCGGGCCGTGGGGTGGTTCTCGCCGTCGTGGAAGGTGAAGCCGTCGACCGGGATCTGGTCGGGGACGGTATAGGCGCTCATCGGGGTCTGGCCGCCATGCTCGAGGGCGGCGGCGACCGTTATGGTCTTGGCCGTGCTGCCCGGCTGGAACACGTCCTGGACCGGGATGTCCGCGGTCTCGGCCATGTTCTGCGGGGCAGCCGGGTTGTACGTCGGGTACTGCGCGAGCGCCAGGATCCGCCCGGTGCCCGGCTGCATGACCACGATCGAGCAGTTCCTGGCGCGGCTCGCCCTGACCTCGGCGGCGCACGCCTGCTCGGCGAACCACTGGATGTCGGACTGGATGGTCAGCCGCAGGCTCCCGGCGGGCACCGGCGGCCGGACGACCTGCTCGGTCTGCGGGATGGGCTGCGGGTTCTGGCCGGCGCTCATCTCGGCCTGCTCGCTGCCGTCCCGGCCGGCCAGCAGTGTGTTGTACTGCGACTCGAGCCCGGCCTCGCCCTTCAGGTCGCCCGCGGCGTCGGTGTTGGTGAACCCGATCAGGTTGGCTGCGAGATCGCCGTTGGGGTAGGAGCGGGAGTAGCTCGCCTGCTCGGCGATGCCGGGCAGCTTCATTGCCATGATGGCGGCCCCGGCCGCCGCGGCGACGCCGGGCTTGAGCTCGACGTAGTCGGGGGAGCTGGGATGGTCGAGCAGGCTCTGGATGGCCTGCTCGGTCATGCCGAGCGGCCCGGCTAGCGCGGCGGCGACCCGCGGTATCACCCGCGGCCGCTCGGCCCGCGGGATCAGGCCCGGGTCGGCGTAGACCAGGTCGGTCTGCACGGTCATCGCCAAGACCGTGCCGTCGCCGCTGGTAATGGAGCCGCGCACGGCCGGGATCGGGATCGGCGTGGGCGGCAGCATCTCGTGCTGCGCGATCTTCCTGTAGTACGACCAGTGCAGGGCCTGCAACTGGACGAGCCGGCCGACGAACAGGGTCAGCACGACGCCCAGGCACAGCAGCGTGGCGCTCACGCGGCGCCCGGGGCCAGCCCGCCGCAGGGGCGGCCGGGAGGGCCGGGCGGGCGCGGAGGACCGGGCGGGCGCGGAGGAC
>DASYXX010000523.1:0-1587 GCA_035934395.1 Streptosporangiaceae bacterium | reverse complement strand
GCCCCCGGCGTCCCGGCCGCGGACGAAGCGCGGGTCGTTCAGGTCGCTCTCGGCGACGAGGAACAGCGGCCGGCCCAGGTGCGCGGCCAGCGCCGCCACCTCGGCGGCCAGTTCCTCGAGGATGTGGGTCGCCGACTGGTCGGCGATCGCGTGCACGGCGTCCAGGCGGAGCCCGTCGCAGTGATAGTCGCGCAGCCACATCAGCGCGTTGTCGATGACGAAGCGGCGCACCTCGTCGCTGCCCGGCCCGTCGAAGTTGACCGAGTCACCCCAGTTGGTCCGGTGTCGGTCCGAGAAGTAAGGACCGAACTCGGGCAGGTAGTTCCCGGCCGGGCCGAGGTGGTTGTAGACGACGTCCAGCACCACGCCGATCCCGTGGTCGTGGGCGGCGGCGACGAGCCGCTTCAGCGCGTCCGGCCCGCCGTAGGCGTGGTGCGGCGCGAACAGGTCGACGCCGTCATAGCCCCAGCCCCGCGCGCCGGAGAACTCGGCCACCGGCATCAGCTCGATCGCGTCGACGCCGAGCTCGGCCAGGTACCCGAGGTGCCCGATCGCCCCGTCGAAGGTCCCCTCGGCCGAGAACGTGCCGACGTGGCACTCGTAGAGGACAGACCCTGGGAGCGGCACCCCCCGCCAGCCGGCATCGCTCCAGCGGAAGGAGGCGTGGTCGACCACCCGCGACGGGCCGTGGATGCCGTGCGGCTGCCAGGCCGAGCGGGGGTCGGGCCGCGGCGGGCCGCCTTCCAGGCTGAACGAATAGTCGCTGCCCGGTCCGGCCTCGGCCACGGCGGCCGCCCACCAGCCGCGCTCCGCCCGGCTCATCGGCACGCGCCGCTCGCCGATGACGACCTCGACGCTCCCCCGGCCGGGCGCCCACACCCGAAATTCAAATTCCCGCACTTAACGTTCCCTGCCCAGCACGGCCACAGGAAACCGGCGCAGCAGCGCGGCGGCGCTCATGACGCCGCCGTCGACGCCGTCGCCGCTGAGCAGGTCGGCCCACCTCCCGCCGGGTAGCTCGACCGTGGTGCCGCGCCCCGCAAGCTCGCCCAGGCCCGGGTCGGCGACCAGCCGCGGCACGACCACGGCCAGCCCGGCGGTGCGGGCGAACGCCACCGCGTGCCCGGCCCCGGGCCCCCGCACGGGCAGCGGCTCATACGCGGAGCCGGGACCGTAGGCGTGCGCGTGCCGCCGCCGGTGCCCGAGCACGCGGTGGATCAGCCACAGCTTCGGGCCGCCCTCGTCGGCGCGGGCCAGCGCCTGCTCGGGCCCGGCCCCGGCGAGCTCCGTCAGGAGGGCGCGGCGCCGCGAGTAATCCACGGGCCTGCGGTTGTCCGGGTCGACCAGGGAGAGATCCCACAGCTCGGTGCCCTGGTAGAGGTCGGGAATCCCGGGGCAGGTCAGCAGCAGCGCCGTCTGCGCCAGGGAGTTGACCCGTCCGCGCTCGACGATCCGGTGCTCGGCCAGGAAGCCCTCCAGGTCGGCGACGAAGCCCTGGTCGGCGAGGACCGCGGTGACGAACGCGGTCAGCGCGTCGTCGTAGCCGGCGTTGGGATCAACCCATGAGGTGTGCACCTTGGCTTCCCT
>DASYXX010000491.1:0-4450 GCA_035934395.1 Streptosporangiaceae bacterium | reverse complement strand
TGACGATGAGCCGGGTGCCCTGACCCAGGGTGCTGGTCGCGGTCACGGTGCCGCCGTGAGCGCGGACGAGCTCGGCCACCACGGCCAGGCCGATGCCGCTGCCAGCCACCCCGGCGGCCCGCCGGCCCCGCCAGAACCGGTCGAAGATCCGCGGCAGCTCGTCGGAGGGGATACCGGCCCCTGTGTCGGCCACGCTCAGCCGTGCCCGCCCGCCGGCCAGCCCGGTCTCCAGGGTCACGCGCCCCCCGGCCGGGGTGAACTTCAGCGCGTTGCCGAGCAGGTTGATGACGACCTGGTGCATCCGCTGGGTGTCGCCGAGGACGCTGACCGGTGTCAGGCGCCGCTCGAGCGTGATGCCGGCGGCCTCGAACCGGCTCGCCAGGCTGTCGGCCGCCGCGCCTGCGATCTCGGCCAGGTCGCACGGCTGCGAGGAAAGCTGGAGCGCGGCCGCCTCCGCGGCGGACAGGGTGTGCAGGTCGTCCACCAGCCGGGCCAGGCGAAGTACCTCATCGCGCAGCGACGACAGCTGCGCGGGAGACGGGTCGACGACCCCGTCGAGCAGCGCCTCGTGCCCCGCCTGCAGCACCGCGACCGGGGTGCGCAGCTCGTGCGCGACGTCGGCGACCACGTCGCGGCGGAGCTGGTCCTGGCGGGCCAGGTTGTCGGCCATCCGGTCGAACGTGGCCGCGAGCTCGCGGAGCTCGTCCGGCGCGTGGATCTCCCCCACCCGCGCGGCGCGCTCACCATGGCCCATGGCGTGCGTCACCTCGATCAGCCGGCTGACGGGACGCGTGATCCGCCGGGCGGCGAGCAGCCCGGCCAGCAGGGCCAGCAGCGCCGCGAGGCCTGCCGCGCTGGCGATCGCCCGCAGCAGCGCGGAACGCAGGACGCTGTCCGCCGCGGGAAGGCCGCGGCCGGTCAGGCGCACGGCTATGGTGCCCACCCGCTGACTCAGCACCGTCACCGCCGCCGACTGCGTGGGCTGCGTGTCGCCCGAGAAACCCGGCGAGGTCGCGACGATCCGCCCCGCGTTGTCGCTCACCTGGATGTCGGCTCCGATACGGCGGCCAGCATCGATCATCGTGCGCAGGTCGGCCGCGGACCAGCCGCTGCTTGCCTCCCAGGCCGTGCCCGCGACCACGGTCATTGCTTGCGTCAGCTCCTGCCGCTGCTGGTCGGCCAGATCGGAGACGTCGGCCGCGGCGAACGCCGCGGTCAGCCCGGCCAGCAGCGCGACAGCCAGCAGGGCGACCCCGATGAAGGCCAGGGCCAGCCGCAGCCTGATCGGACCCGAGCCGGCTGGCCTAGCCATCTCGGGTCAGGCCGAGCCGGTAGCCGCCCCCGAGCACCGTCAGGATGATCCGCGGGTCGCGCTGATCTTCCTCGATCTTGCGGCGGAGGTTCTTCACGTGCGAGTCGATCGTGCGCTCGTAACCCTCGAACTCGTAGCCGCGCACCCGGTTGATCAGCTCCAGGCGGGAGTACACCCGGCCGGGCACCGCCGCGAGCGCGACCAGGATGCCCCATTCGGTGGGCGTCAGGTCGACCGGCGTCCCGCGCACCTCGGCCGTCCGCCGCGGCTCGTCGATGACCAGCACCCCGCCGCCATAGGCGGCCAGCCCCTCGTCGCCGGAGGGCCGGCCGCCGCGGCGCAGGATCGCCTGCACGCGCAGCACCAGCTCGCGCGGGCTGAACGGCTTGGTCACGTAGTCGTCGGCGCCCAGCTCCAGGCCGCCGATCCGGTCCTCCTCGCTGCTGCGCGCGGTCAGCATGAGGATCGGCGTAGATCCCGTGACCCGGATCTCCCTCGCCACGCTCTCCCCCGGGACGTCGGGCAGGCCGAGGTCCAGGATCACCAGGTCGGGATGGGCCGAGTTGGCCAGGCTGATCGCTTCCGCGCCCGATCCCGTCGACAGCACCGCGAAGCCGGCCCGCTCCAGGTAGGAACGCACCAGCTCGCGCAGTTTCTGCTCGTCCTCAACTACCAGTACGGTCGTCGCCATCCGTCCTGCTCCCCCGCTCCCTGCTCGCCGGCCGCCGCTCCTGTCACCAGGCCCGGCATCGGCCACCGCCTGCTAACGATGATCCTCCAGGAGGATTGCGAGGCGGGGGGCGGTGGCGGAGCAAGCCGGGTTAGACCCCCGGGGGCCACCACAACCAGCGCAGCCGCTCCGGGCCAGTCTGCAGGTCCAGACGCCGCCGCAGCCGCGGCAGGGCGGCCGACTGGCTCGCGTGCGCGGCCACCGCGCTGAGCTGAATGGCCCGGCCGACCGTGGCGTCGGCGCCCAGCTCGAGCGGCCAGGAGCCGCATGCGCCCGGTGCCGTGCGGGCCGCCACGAGCAGGCCAGCCGATTCGGCGGCCAGGCACGCCGCCTTGGCGACTCGGGCGTCGTCGGCGTCGCCCGATGCCGCGGGGTCCACGACCAGCAGCAGGTCCGGCGCGTGCTCACGGATCATGCTCCGCACCCGCGCGGTGAGGGCCGGTACCGGTGCCAGGCGCAGCCCGCCGTCCGGGTAGTCCGATACCCGGACCGAGGAGATGCCCAGCAGCCCGGCCGCAACCTGCAGCTCCCACGGCCGGACGGTCTCGAGCGGCTCGGAGGTGGCGTTCAGCGGTGACGCCTCGCCGCGAGTCAGGCACAGCAGCGCCACGCGGGCACCGCGGCGGCTGAACGCGTACAGCAGCGCGCCCAGGTCGGCCGATTCCTGGCCCGGCCGGGCGGTGACCGCGACGACCCTCCTAGCCGACGGCAGCGGCTCGGCAGCGGTCGCCTGGGGCACGGCGCGGATCGCCGGCGCAGGGCGGGCCGGCCGGGCCGCGGGGCGGATGCGGGCCTGAGCCGCGGGCCGGAGCGACATCGCGGCCGACCCGCTGGTCATTGAATGTTCATCTCGGTACCACATGCCTGCATCTCACCCCGGCGCCGTGGACCCGCGATGCAACGGCTGTGGAGACCGCGTGGACAATCCCGGAATGTCCTCAGCCGCTCCGGGGTGCGGCATTGAGAATCGTCCGTAACGTCCGGACGCAGGACGGGCCGGCCCCGCGGCTGAGCTATTCCGCGGAACCGGCCCCTCTCCCCCGGGCCGCGCCGTGAGGTCTACGGGCGCACCTCGTACACCAGGTTGAACGGCGTCTCGGCGGCGCGCCGGAACCTCGTGAAGCCGGCGTCGGTGGCAACCTGCCTGATGGCGGCCTCCCCGGCCTGCGCGCCAAGCGAGTACCCGCCCGGCTGCGACAGCGCGTTGGGCACGCACAGCACGGCCGAGGCGTTGTAATAGATCCGTCCGACGGGGTTCATGTTCCCCGCGGTGTCGTCAGCCGCGTACGGCTCGACGACCAGCCAGGTCCCGTCGGGCTTCAGCGCCTGGCGGACGTGCTTCGCCGCCCCGAGCGGGTCGCCCATGTCGTGCAGGCAGTCGAACGTCGCCGCCAGGTCGTACCCGGATCCCGAGAACGACGCCGCCGACGCGACCTCGAAGCGCACCCGGTCGGCGACGCCGGCGTCGCTGGCCCGCTTGCGCGCCATCTCGATCGAGCGGTCATGGTAGTCCGACCCGGTGATGCGGGAGTTGGGGTACTCCTGCGCGAGAAGGATCGTAGACGCGCCGAGCCCGCACCCGATGTCGGCGACCGTCGCTCCGGAGCGCAGCTTCTCCTCGACCCCGTCGAGCGCGGGGATCCAGGCGGAGGTGAGGTTGGCGATGTAGCCGGGCCGGAAGAACTGCTCGCAGCCGATGAACACGTCCTCGTCGTGCTCGTGCCAGCCCATGCCCGCGCCCGTGCGGAACGCCTCGGTGATCCGCGGCAGGGCTTTGAGCGCTCCGAGGCTCAGCACGAACGCGCCCGGCACGTAGATCGGGCCGTCCGGGTTCGCCAGCGCGAACGCCTGCTCCTCGGTCATCGAGTAGGTGTCCGAGGCAGCGTCGTACTGCACGTAGCCGCCCGCCGCCTGCCCTCGCAGCCACTCGAGCGCGTAGCGGGGGTTGGTGCTGGTACGCTCGGCCAGCTCGTCCGCGTGGGCCGGCCCGTCCGCCAGCGCCTTGTAGAGGCCGAGCCGGTGCCCGATGACGACGTTGCCCGCCGCCGCCGTGGCCCCGAGATCGGAGACGAACCGGCCGAGGAACTCGTTGAACTTGTCCGTGTCGATGGCCATGCCACCCTCCCGTGATCAGTCCTGCGTGGTCACGGTCAGGTTCCTCCGGCCCGTTGCACTGGCGTTGCAACCGCGCTGCAACGGGCCGGGCTCAGCCGAGGCTGTGCAGCGCCGACCGGGCGTCCCGGCGGACATGCGGCAGCCCGTGCCTGGCGGCCAGCCGCTCGGCCCGCAGCAGCCGCTCCCTGGCCGGCCCGGTCTCGCCGAGGCGGATGAGGGCGCGGCCGTCACCGACGAGCGTCGCGGCCAGCGTCGGCGTCCACGGCACCCGCTCGGCCAGCGCGAGCAGCGGC
>DASYXX010000484.1:0-3752 GCA_035934395.1 Streptosporangiaceae bacterium | reverse complement strand
TGATCGGAAGGGAGAAGATCTTCAACCAGCGGCTCGGCCAGACGCACCGGAGGTGGCAGAGCCCGTACGTGGCCAACGCGGCGGTGACGCTGATCGTGGCCGCCCTGCTCGGGATTTTCCTGATCATCTGGTACGCGAGCGCCTCGGCTCACAAGTTCGCGAACTTCGCCAACGCCCCCTACTACGAGCTGTTCGGCTGGTTCGCGATCGTGGCGACGTTCTCCGTGCTGGTGAACCAGACGCTGTCCTCGGTGGCCACGATCGTCTACTTCCGGAAGCCCGAGCACGCGCACGAGCGGAACCTCTGGACGACGGAGATCATCCCGGTTCTCTCGATCGGGGCCATGGGCGTGGTGCTCTGGCTGCTGTGGTCCAACCTGCACGCGATCGGCGGCTCGATCATCTGGGTGGACATCATCCCGTGGCTCTGCCTGGGCTGGCTGGCCCTCGGCGTGGTGCTGGCGCTGGTGCTGCGCCAGAGGAACCCGGCGAAGTACGAGACGCTCGGCCGGATGGTGAACTCCGGGATCAACTGACGCGCGGGCCGGCGGCGCGGCCGGCCCCGGCCGCGCCGCCGGCCTCGTCAGGGTCGTTTCTGGCGGTAGCGGAGCGCGAGGCGCCCGACGCGGGTCGCCATGACGTACATGCTCGGGTTGAACGGCCACTGGGACACCACGCGCCCCGTGCCGGCCCGGAAGTAGCTGCGCGTCTGCGCCCACACCGTGCGCCGCAGCGCGCGCTGCAGCCAGCGGTCGTACAGGTCGGCCGCCGCGGGTGAGACCTGCACGTCGTGGGAGCCGCGGGACGCCAGGCGGGCGATGGCGCGCGCGGCGAACCGGGCCTGGGCCTCGTAGAAGGAGACGAGCGGGACGCTGTTCGTGTTCGGCCCGTACATCATGAAGAAGCTGGGGAACCCGGGCACCATCATCCCCAGGAACGCCCGTGGCTCGCCCCCCCACACCTCGTGCAGCTCCCTGCCCCCCACCCCGGTGACCTTCAGGCCCGCCAGGTAGTTGGCCGCGTCGAACCCGGTGGCCAGCACGACGACGTCGAGGTCGTGCCGGTCGCCGTTCTCGTCCACGACGCCGGTGGCGCTGAGCCCCTTCACGCCGTGCGGGACGAGCGTGACGTGCGGCTGCAACAGGGCCCGGTAGTAGTCGTCGCTCAGGACGGTCCGCTTCCCCTCGAAGGGGAACGCCGGCGTGAGCAGCTTCACCAGATCGGGGCGCCCGGCGAGCGAGTCGCTCAGGAATCGCTCCGCCGCACGCCGCCGCCGCCGGTTGACCAGGCCGCGACGCCTGGCATGGCTCATCCCCAGCTGCCGGATGTCGTAACGGACGTAGAGGGCCAGGCGGCGCCATCGGTGCACGAGGAGGCGACGGTTCATCCTGCGCTCCGCCGGGCTGAAGTCGCGGCTGCCCTTGGGCAGCAGCCAGTTCGGCTCGCGCTGGAACACCTTGACCTCGGCGGCGCACCGGGCCGCCTCCGCGACCACCTGCACGGCCGAGGACCCGGTGCCCAGCACGCCTACCCGCAGGCCGGTCAGGTCGAGGCCGTCGGGCCACCGGGCCGTGTGGCAGACCACCCCGGAGAACTCCGTCTCCTCCCGCGCCAGGGACGGGAGGCGCGGGACGCTCAGGAACCCGACCGCGCTGATCACCGCGCGGAACGGCCCGTGGTCCGTGCCGGACGAGGTGGTGATCACGTACTCGCCGCGGTCATCCGCCCAGGTGACGCTCTGCACCTTCTCGTTCAGCACCAGGTGACGGCGCAGGTCGAACGCGTCGACGACGCTCTCGAGGTAACGCTGCAGCTCGTGACGGCGGGCATAGGTGCGGCTCCAGTCCGCGGGCGCGAACGAGAACGAGTAGACGTGCGACTCCAGGTCCACCTCGGCGCCGGGATAGCGGTTGTGCCACCAGGTCCCGCCGACGCCCGGGGCGCCCTCGAACATGACGAAGTCCGTGATGCCCTGCCGCTTCAGGGCCACCCCGGCCGCGATCCCGCTGAAGCCAGCCCCGATCACGGCGACGCGGGCCGACCGGGGCTCCGATCGGCGCAACGGCCTGCTCATCGGGCCCAGCTCATCGGGCCCAGCTCATCGGGCACAGTCCTCCGGTCATCCGCTCACGGTCCTTAGGTCTGGAGGATAGACCTAAGGACCGTAGATCGTCAAAAGAGGCCCGGGTCACCTGCGGCCGCGCCCCGCCGCGACGTCGTTCCCGCGCATAATCTGTCTGACGGACCAATGGTCCATGGGAGCCAGCCTGCGAGGAAGGTGACGACCGATGGGGCCGAGGCCGCCGCAGACCGAGTCGACCTTCGACCTCGCGCGCAGGGCGATCGCGGCGGGCGACGCGGCCGAGGGCGTCCGGCGGATCCGCCAGCTGCTCGACGAGGCGACCGAGGGCCGCGAGCTGTTCCCGCTGTTCATCGAGCGCGCGCGGCGCTTCCTGCTCGACCGTGGCGTGCCGCCCGCTGACGTCGCGGACGAGGAGCGGCGGATCCTGTCGCTGCTCGGCGCGACGGGGCAGGATGCGCTGGACATGCCCCGGGAGTGGGCGGCCGTGCTCGAGGTCGCCGCCCGGGCCGAGCGGGCCTGCCTCGCCGGGGACGGCCAGGCCGCGGCCGAGCTGGCCGAAGAGCTGCGCTCCACGTGGCTGGCGGTGCACGACCGGTTCTGCGACATCACCTGCGGGCTGTTCAGCCTGGCCGCCGAACGGCTGGGCGAGTCGGTCGTGGGCCCCATGTGGGACGACGCGATCGGCGACATGTACCCGAGCCGGGACGCCTACGACCGCGCCAGAAGGCCCTGGGCCGAATCGGTAACGCTGCTGCTCGACGACGCCGCCATGTCGCTGCGCGGGCACCTGTCCGGGCCGCGGCGCACTGGTGAGGTGTTCCTGCGGGAGGAGGAGGACCGGTGGGTCTTCCGGTTCGACCCGTGCGGGTCGGGCGGCCGCACGCTGCGAGCCGACGCCAACGCCGACGGCACCGCCCGGGCCGGCCCGCCCTTCGGCTTCCGCGTCACCACCGAGCCGCACGACTGGGCCTGGCAGACGAGGGGAGTCTGCCTCTACTGCGTGCATTGCTGCCAGCTGCAGGAACGAGCGTCCATCGCCCGGCTCGGCTACCCGGTCCGGGTCGTGGAGCCGCCGGTCTGGGGCACGGCCGAGCCGCGTGGCCACTGCACATGGAGCGTCTACAAGGATCCTCAGCTGGTCCCGGCGGAGGCGTACCGGCGGGTGGGCTCGGCCAAGCCCGGGGACGGGCACGATGGCTGACCGGGGGGACGGCAATCGGGGGGATCTGAGGGGGGCGTCCCCCCGGGGCAGCACCGACATCGAGGCCGTGGACCTGGTCGCGGCCCACGAGGTCGTGACCGAGCGGCTCCGGCACGCCATCCACCTCGGCACCTATCTCCCCGGCGACAAGCTGCCCCCCGAGCGGACGCTGGCTCAGCAACTCGGGGTGTCGCGGATGACCGTGCGCGAGGCCATCCGGACGCTGCGGGCCGAGGGCTACGTCGTGAGCAGGCGCGGGTCGGCGGGCGGCATCACCGTTCTCGACCAGGCCGGGGACTCCGGGCGGCTCCGGCCGCTGCTGCTGCAGCGGATGGCCGAGCTGGACGACGGCTTCGAGTTCCGCATCGCCGTGGAGGGCGCCGCCGCCCGGCTCGCCGCCCAGCGGCGGACCAAGCGCGATCTCGCCCGGCTGCGCCAGGCCCACCTCGAGCTGGAGCAGGGCCGGGA
>DASYXX010000417.1:0-2070 GCA_035934395.1 Streptosporangiaceae bacterium | reverse complement strand
TGCACTGCGAGGTGCGCAGGCTCCACATCGACAGCCAGGTGCGCAGCGTGCTGACGGTGCCAACGCCGAAGACGCCGTAATTGGCCTTGACCGGCTCGCCCAGGTAGCACCAGTTCGGCCTCCGGTCTGACGGCTCGATGGCCGGGTCGATCATCCGCAGGTCCGCCCAGCCACGGTGGACGAGGAACAACCGGTCCCTGGCCCTGGTTCCGGCGAGCGCTGCGAGCTGACCGTGCACCCAGTCGGTGATGCGCTCGTTCCTCGCCCGTTGGCCGGCCCGGTACCGGGCCTGGAATTCTTCGCTGAACGGCGGCCCGTTGGCCGGGTTGAACGGATCGAGGTCAGGGTCGGCCGCCAGGGGATCGCCCTCGTCGGTCACCGACGGATCGAGCCAGTTCGTCAGCACCTCGGGCCGGCCCGAGTGGGCAGCAAGCGCCACGAAATAGTCCCCCGGTGGCAGCTTCTCGACGGCGGGCAGCGGGCGCATGCCCGCAACTGGCCGGACTAGCGGCTCGACGGTTTGCGACTGGTAGGCGGCCATCAGTGAGCCGCCGCCGGAGTTGCCGAGCAGCACGATCTGTTCGCCGCCCGCCTGCTCCCGCAACCAGCGCACCCCCACGCCGATCTCGGCCAGCGCATGATCGAGCAGGAAGTGTGCCTCGTTCCCGCGGAAACGCGTGTTCCAGCCCAGGAAGCCGAAGCCGCGCTCGGCCATCAGGCCGGCCAGGTAGTGCTCGGAGAAGTCCACGTTGTAGTGCGTCGCGATGAACGCGACCCGCGGGCGGCCCTGCGCCGGACGGTGGTAGATGCCCTGGCAGGGATGCCCGCCAGCCCCGGCCCGGCCGACCGCAGGTGACGGCAGGCCCACGAACTCCCTGACGGTCGTCATCGGTCCTAGGATGGCGTCAGGCGCACAGGAGGTCCAGATGGAGTGGCGGAACAGCGAGTTCGATCTCGGCGGCGTCAATCACCTCGCGCTGGTCTGCTCGGACATGAAGCGCACCGTGGAGTTCTACACCCAGGTGCTCGGCATGCGGCTGATCAAGACGATCAACCTGCCCGCCGGCATGGGCCAGCACTTCTTCTTCGACATGGGTGGCGGGAACGCGCTGGCGTTCTTCTGGTTCCCGGACGCGCCCGACCCGGTGCCGGGCATCTCGGCGCCGGTTAGCGTGCCGGGCGTCGGCGAGTGGACCAGCGCGGTCGGTTCGATGAACCACGTGGCGTTCAACGTGCCCGAGGAGCGCTTCCTGGAGTACCGGGCGAAGCTCAAGGCCAAGGGCGTCCGGGTCAGCCCCATCCTCGACCACGACGACAGCGAGTTCGGCGTGGCGAGGGAACTGCACCCCGGCGTGTTCGTCCGGTCCTTCTACTTCCAGGACCCGGACGGAATCCTGCTGGAGTTCGCGTGCTGGCGGCGGGCCATGGGCCAGCCGGGTGACGTCAGGCACGACCCCAAGACCGCAGCCGACCGGGCCAGCGTCCGAGTGTGAGGCGCATGCTGGTGTCATGGCACGGGGGGCGCGGGTAGCCGGGAATCTGCCGGCGGAGCTGACCAGCTTCGTCGGCCGTCGCGGTGAGCTGGCCGAGGTCAAGCGGCTGCTGGCCGGCTCCAGGCTGGTGACGCTGACCGGAATCGGCGGGGTCGGCAAGACCCGGCTGGCGCTGCGGGCCGCGGCCGGACTGCGCCGGGCGTTCCGCGACGGGGTGTGGCTGGTCCAGCTCGACCAGCTGCGCGACCAGGCGCTGGTGGCCCAGGCCGTCGCGGCGGCGCTGGGCCTGCAGGACCGGGCCGGGAACGCGCCCGCCGCGACGCTGGCGGACTATCTGGCCGGCCGGCAGCTGCTGCTGGTGCTGGACAACTGCGAGCACCTGGTGGACGAGGCCGCGAAGCTGGCCGACCTGCTGCTGCGGGCGGCGCCCGGGCTTCGGGTGCTGGCCACCAGCCGGGAATCGCTGAACATGACCGGGGAGACGGTGCTGCCGGTGCCGCCGCTGGCCGCACCGGAGGCGCGGCGGCGACTGACGGTGGCGGAGCTGGCGCGGTTCTCCGCGGTCGGCTTGTTCGTC
>DASYXX010000408.1:0-5609 GCA_035934395.1 Streptosporangiaceae bacterium | reverse complement strand
ATCGCGAGGGCCAGGGCGTCGGCCGCGTCCGCGGGGCGCGGGGGGTCGGCCATCGCGAGCAGGCGGGTCACCATCTGGGTCACCTGGGCCTTGTCCGCCCGGCCGCTCCCGGTGACCGCCGCCTTGACCTCGCTCGGCGTGTGGAGCGCCACCGGCAGCCCGCGGCGCGCCGCGCACACGATCGCCACCGCCCCCGCCTGCGCGGTGCCCATGACCGTGCGCACGTTGTGCTGGCTGAACACCCGCTCGACCGCGACGGCGTCTGGCTGATACTCGGTCAGCCAGCGCTCGACCTGCGTTTCCACGGCCAGCAGCCGGGCCCCGATATCGTCCCCGGCCTGGGTGCTGACCACGCCCGTCGCCACCACCGTCAGCCTCCGGCCGGGCTCGCCGTCGATGACCCCGAGCCCGCACCGGGTGAGACCGGGATCGACGCCCAGCACCCGCATCTCGCCCCACCGTCCCCGCGCATGACGGACGAACACCTGTTCGGACGAGACACTACCGGCTCGCCGGGCCCAGCACGGCCAGGTTCCCCGGCGTGTCGCCCAACCCGGGCCGGCCCGGGCCTCAGCCCAGCTTCTCCATCACCTCATCGGAGACGGAGTAGTTCGCGTAGACGTCCTGCACGTCGTCGGAGTCCTCGAGCGCGTCGATCAGCCGGAACACGCGCCTGGCGTGCTCCTCGTCCAGCGGCACCTCGACCGAGGGCAGGAACGCGGCCTCCGCCGACTCGTAGTCGATCCCGGCCTGCTGCAGCGCGGTGCGCACCGCGACCAGGTCGCTGGCCTCGCTGACCACCTCGAACGACTCGCCGAGGTCGTTGACCTCATCGGCGCCGGAGTCGAGCACCGCGCCGAGCACGTCATCCTCGCTGACCCCGCCCCCCTTGCTGACGATCACCACGCCCTTGCGGTTGAACAGGTACGACACCGAGCCCGGGTCCGCCATGGAGCCGCCGTTGCGGGTGAGCGCCGTGCGCACGTCGGCGGCGGCCCGGTTCCGGTTGTCGGTGAGGGTCTGCACCAGGACCGCCACCCCGCCGGGCGCGTAACCCTCATAGGTGACGGTCTCGTAGGTCGCGCCCCCCGCCTCGAGCCCGGCGCCGCGCCGCACCGCGCGGTCGATGTTCTCGTTCGGGACCGAGTTCTTCTTCGCCTTCTGGACCGCGTCGTAGAGCATGGGGTTGCCTGCCGGGTCGCCGCCGCCGGCCCGGGCCGCCACCTCCACGTTCTTGATCAGCTTGGCGAACAGCTTGCCCCGCTTGGCGTCAACGACGGCCTTCTTGTGCTTGGTGGTCGCCCACTTGGAATGGCCGCTCATGATCGTTCCCTTACCATCTCAACAAAAAGCTTGTGAATGCGCAGATCCGGCGTGAGCTCGGGGTGGAACGCGGTGGCGAGCGCCGGACCCTGGCGGACCGCGACGATCCTACCCGTGCGCGACTCGGTTCCGATGATCTCGACGCCCGGGCCCGCCTGCTCCACCCACGGCGCCCGGATGAACACCGCGCGGAAATCGGGGCCGGGAATGCCGCGGAGCGCGATATCGCTCTCGAACGAGTCCACCTGCCGGCCGAAGGCGTTACGGCGCACGGTCATGTCGATCCCGCCGAACGTCTCCTGCCCGTCGATGCCGTCGGCCAGGCGGTCCGCCAGCATGATCATCCCGGCGCAGGAGCCGAACGCCGGCATGCCCGAGCCGAGCCGCTTGCGCAACGGCTCCATCAGGTCGAAGATCACCGCGAGCTTCCACATGGTGGTGGACTCGCCGCCCGGGATCACCAGCCCCTCGACGCCGTCAAGCTCTCCTGGCCTGCGCACCGGCGCCGGGCGCGACCCCGCCGCGCGCAGCGCCGCGAGATGCTCGGCGACATCTCCCTGCAGCGCGAGCACGCCGATGGCCGGGCCCGACGCGGCAGCGGCGGCCCGCGGAGCCCCACGGGGGTAGGTCACGAGATCACTCCAGGCGGACGGGGTTTGACCCGAGATTAGTCCGCCCTGAGTCAACGCGATCTCCGGCCGCGGTCTTCCTCAGGGCACCAGATGGGCAAACATACGGCCATGACGCACGCGTGGACGCCCAGCGGAGGGCCGCCGGTGCTCGGGCGGCCCGGCAGTGGCCTGGTCACCCTGCTGGAACAGACCACGTTCTGCATCAGCGACGCCTCCGGCGACATCCGTGCGGGCGGTGCCCAGGGCCTGTTCTTCCGTGACACCCGGTTCATCAGTCGGCTGGAGCTCAGGCTGGACGGCGAACCGCCCGAGCCCGTGGCCGTGCAGCCCGCCGAGCCGTTCTCGTGCACGTTCCTGGCCCGCAGGCCGCCGAGAATCGGCCGGGCCGACAGCACCCTGCTGGTGATCCGCAGGCGCTACGTCGGGAACGGCATGCGCGACGACATCACGCTGCGCAACCTCGGCCGGGAGCCGGCCGCTGCGCGCCTGACGATCGCCGTGGACAGCGACTTCGCCGACCTGTTCGAGGTCAAGGAGGGCCACGCCGGCCCGCTCGGTGATGAGGACGAGATGGAGGAGGGCGCCGAGGACGGCGCCATCTGGCTGCGCTGCAGGCGCGGGGCCAACGTCGGCGCCGTGTCGGTCGCCGGCATGGGCGGCCCTTCGGCCTCGCCGGGGCTGCTCACGTGGCAGGCAGTGATCCCGCACGGGGGGAGCTGGACGACCTCCCTGCTGGTTACGCCGTCGCTGGACGGCCGGGCCGCGCCCATGTCCTACCCCGAGGGCGAGCCCATCGAGCGCACCGCGCCGGCCAGGCGGCTGGCCGACTGGCGTCGCCGCAGTCCCGAGCTGGTCTCCGCGGATGAGCGGCTCGCCGCCACGTTCGCGGCCAGCGCCGAGGACGTGGGCGCGCTGCGCATCTACGGCCACGGCCAGGGGGAGGATGAGGAGCACGAGATCATCGCGGCGGGGGCGCCCTGGTTCATGACCCTGTTCGGCCGGGACTCCCTGATCACCTCGTGGATGCTGCTGCCGCTGGACATGTCGCTCGCGCTCGGCACGCTGCGCACCCTGGCCAGCCTCCAGGGCCAGCGGGACAACCCGCTGACCGAGGAGCAGCCCGGCCGTATCCTGCACGAGACCAGGTCCAGCCGGGACGCCTCGCTGTCGCTGGGCGGCGGGAGCGTCTACTACGGCACGGCGGACGCCACCCCGCTGTTCGTCATGCTGCTCGGCGAGCTGGCCCGCTGGGGGCTCGCCGCTGACGTCGTGGACGAGCTGCTCCCCCACGCCGACCGGGCGCTCGAGTGGATCACCAGTTACGGCGACCGCGACGGTGACGGCTTCGTCGAGTACCAGCGCGCCACCGACCAGGGCCTGGTCAACCAGGGCTGGAAGGACTCCTTCGACGGCGTCACGTTCGCCTCGGGCCGGATCGCCGAGGCGCCGATCGCGCTCGCCGAGGTGCAGGGGTACGTGTACGCGGCCTGCAAGGCCCGGGCCCACTTCGCCACCGACCGCGGCGATGCCGACGTCGCACGCCACTGGACGGCCCGGGCGCGCAAGCTCAGGCGCGATTTCAACCGGGCGTTCTGGCTGCCCGACCGCGGGTACTTCGCGCTGGGCCTGGACGCCGACAAGCGCCCGATCGACGCCCTGGGCTCGAACATGGGCCACTGCCTGTGGACCGGGATCGTGGACCGGGACAAGGCGGCCTCGGTCGCGGACCACCTGGTCAGCAGGCAGATGTTCTCCGGGTTCGGCATCCGCACGCTGGCCACGGGGGCGGGCGCGTTCAACCCGATGAGCTATCACAACGGCTCGGTGTGGCCGCACGACAACGCGATCTGCGCGGCCGGGCTGATGCGCTACGGGTTTATCCCGCAGGCGCAGCAGGTCGTCACGGGCATCCTGGAGGCCGCGCACAAGTTCGGCGGCCGCCTGCCGGAGCTCTTCTGCGGCTTCGACCGCGGCGACTTCGCCTCCCCGGTGGCCTATCCCACCTCGTGCTCGCCGCAGGCGTGGTCGGCGGCAGCGCCGTTCCTGCTGCTCCGGACGCTGCTCAGGCTGGATCCCGCGGTGCCGTCCGGGCGGGTGTGGTGCTCACCGGCGGTGCCCGCCCGGCTCCTCCCGCTGCGTGTCGAGGGCGTTCACATCGCCGGCACCACCGTGGCCGTGGACGTCTCCAGGCGTGGCTGGCGGGTCGACGGCCTGCCCCCCGACCTGGAGCTGATCCGGCGCTCCCGTCACCCGATCCCCGCGGCGCGGTGACATAGCTCATGTTTCTCCCGCCTGGCGGCTGGGAAGATCATTTTCCGGGCTGGGACGAGCAAAATGCCGCTGAGGGTCGAGCGAGCAGAAGGGGAGGAAATCAGTGTCCTCGGCAGTGTTCATCCCTGATTATGCCGATCCACTCCGTATCGCGATGGTTGCACCACCCTGGTTCGAGGTACCCCCGCCTGCCTACGGCGGCGTGGAGGCGGTCGTCGCGGATCTCGTCGACGACCTCGCGGCCCGCGGCCACGAGGTCACCCTGATCGGGGCGGGCCAGCACCTCACCGGGGCCCACCGGTTCATCTCCCTGTGGCCCGAGCCGCCGAGCCTGCGGCTCGGGGACCCGTTCCCTGAGGTCGTGCACGCCGCGCTGGTCGCCGAGGTGCTCGACGATCTCGACGTCGACGTGGTTCACGATCACACGCTGGCCGGCCCGCTGCTCGGGCGCGGCCGGCGGGTTCCCACGGTCATCACCGTGCACGGCCCGGTGATCGGCGAGGAGGGCACGTACTACCGCGCGCTGGGCGAGACCGTCCGGATGGTCGCGATCTCCGAGGCGCAGCGCGCGCACGCTCCGGGGCTGCCCTGGGCGGCCACGGTACACAACGCGATCAGGCCGAGCACGTTCCCGTTCCGGAGGGACAAAGAGGACTACGTCCTGTTCCTCGGCCGCATGCACCCCAACAAGGGCCCGCACCTGGCCATCGACGCCGCGCGGGCGGCCGGGCTGCCGATCGTGCTGGCCGGCAAGTGCAGCGAGCCGATCGAGCTGGCCTACCTCGAGCAGGAGATCAAGCCCCGGCTCGGGAAGGACACCGAGCTGTTCGGGGTCGCCGACGCCGCCGCCAAGCGTGACCTGCTGTCGCGGGCCTGCGCGATGCTGTTCCCGATCTGCTGGGAGGAGCCGTTCGGCCTGGTGGTGATCGAGGCGATGGCCTGCGGGACGCCCGTGGTCGCGCTGCGGCGCGGCTCGGTGCCGGAGATCATCGTCAACGGAGTGACCGGGATCATCAAGGACGCGCCCTCGCAGCTGCCCGCGGGGATCGGGCAGGCGCGGCAGCTCGACCCCGCGGCGTGCCGGGCGCACGTGGCGGCCAGGTTCAACACCGAGCTGATGGCGGCCCGCTACGAGGAGGCCTACCGGCGGGTGCTGGTGGAGGCGGCGCTGGCGGGCCCGGGACTGCCGCGCCTCGGCGCGATGGCCGGGCGGCCCCTGGGGCGGCCGTTACCAGCCGCGGTCGGCGTAGCGCTGCCCGGGCGGCAGGGCATCCAGGCTGATCCCGGCCATGGCCTCGCCCAGGCCGCGGGACACCTTGGCGATCACGTCCGGGTCGTCGTGGAAGGTGGTCGCCTTCACGATCGCGGCGGCCCGGGCGGCCG
>DASYXX010000391.1:0-8173 GCA_035934395.1 Streptosporangiaceae bacterium | reverse complement strand
TGCCTTCAGCTTCCTGGAGCCCAGCTGGGGATCGACGGGCAACAGCCAGCACCCGAACTACGACGTGGCGCTCGGCGAGCAGCTCATCCACGATGTCTACGAGACGCTGCGGGGCGGGCCGGGCTGGCCCCAGACCCTCCTGGTGGTCACCTACGACGAGCACGGCGGGTGTTACGACCACGTGCCGCCGCCGTCCGGAGCGGTCCCGCCCGATAGCACGGCCGGCGAGTTCGGCTTCGACTTCACCCGGTTCGGGGTCCGCGTGCCGGCCGTGCTGGTCTCGCCGCTGATCGCGGCGGGGACGGTGTTCCGGGTGCCCGCCGGGAGCACGCCGATCGACCACACGTCGATCCTCAGGACCGTGCAGGAGCGCTGGAGCCTGCCGGCGCTGACCGCGCGGGACGCGGCGGCGCCGAGCCTGGGCGGCGTGCTGACGCTCGCCACGCCGCGCACCGATGACGCGCTGGCCGGCGTGACCGTGCCGGTCACGACGGCCGCCGGCCCGGCGGCGGCCCTGCCGTCGCACCTGCAGCAGGTCCAGGCCGACCTGATCTCCCGGCAGTACCCGGCCGGCCAGCACCCGGCCGCCGACGCCCTGCCCGCCACGGACTCCGGCACGGCCTACGCGAACTACATCCGCAACCACGACGCGCTGGAGGGCCGGCGGCCCTGACGGCAGCTTGGGTAAACGACTCCGCCGGTGTGCCGGGCGCAGGCCCGTAAGATGTGCGGATGGGCGTGCCGGGCTTGGTCTGGCGGCCGCCGCCGGGGTGGCCGGAACCGCCACCGGGCTGGGTGCCGCCGCCCGGATGGAAGGCTCCGCAGGACTGGCCGCCGGCCCCGCCGGACTGGGAATACTGGGTGCCGGCCGCGCCGCGACCCCCGGCGCCGCGGCAGCCGCCGGTCCGGGTTGCGGAGCTGTCCCGGCGCGGGCTGGTCCTGGAGACCTGGTTCGTCCAGCTGGCGTTCCTCGTGCCCAGCGTCCTGGCCGCGGTCGACCTGTTCGCCGCGCATACGGGCGGAGCGGCCATCACCCGGTTTCCCACGATCGTCGCCAACCCGGTGGCGAACCTCATCCTGGGCGTGATCACCTACCTCGAGGTGGCCGCGATGGTGCCGCTCGCCTTGCTCCTGCTGAGCCGCACCGGGCAGCCTCCCGCAGCCCTCGGGCTGACCAGGCCGACCTGGCACATGGACGTGTGGCCGGGGCTGGGTCTCGCGGCCAGCGGCTTCGGCGTCGCCTACGCGGCCACGATCGTCCTCACCGCGCTGGTCGGCCGGCACAGCAAGCTGTTCGACCAGGTACCGCCCGGCCACGTGCCCCACTACTACGTCATCTACGGGCTAGCCGTGTCGGCGGTCACCGCGATCACCGAGGAGACGCTGGTCAGCGGCTACCTGCTCACTCGCCTCGAGCAGCTCGGGTGGAACCCGCGGTGGGCGCTGCTGCTCAGCCTGACCCTGCGCACGAGCTACCACGTCTACTACGGGCTCGGCTTCCTGCTCACGATTCCGCTCGGGTACTTCGTCACCCGGTCCTTCCAGAAGCACCGGCGGCTGGCGCGCCCGATCGCCGCGCACTTCCTGTACGACGCCGTGCTGATCACGATATCCGTGCTCATTTCCTGAACGTCAGAGCAACTCGGTTAGCCACCGGCGGGCGACGGCGCCCTGGGCGGCCTGGAACGCGCGCACGGTCGGCAGCCCGGCCGGCGCGGGCTCGAGTGAGCGCTGGGTCAGGTAGCCGGCGACCGCGCACACCGTGGCGGCCAGGTCCTGGCGGTCGGCGGTACGGCCCGCCCTGGACAGGGCGAGCATGCCGGCCAGGCCGGGGCCGCCCTGCATCGCCACGCTCGGCGCGAGGAATACCGGGTCGATGAACGCCGCGCCGCGGCACGCCTGCGGCCAGTCCACCACGACGACCCGGTCCGGCGTCAGCAGGAGATTGTCCGCACGGACGTCGGTGTGGAGCAGCGTGTCGCCCGCGGCGTGGGCCGTCCACGTCGCTTCGAGGGCGGCCAGCTCGCCGAGGTGAGCCAGCGTCCACTGGTCAAGCCCGTCCTGCCGGGGCGACCGCGCGAGCATCCGCCAGCCGGTGAATGCGTCCGCGAAGCGCTCGCCGACGGTCGGCACGGCGATGGGCGCCGGGGTCAGTGCCTCGGCGAGCTGGTCGAGGGCGGCCAGCACCCGCTCGATCTCGCCGGGGCGCCACGGCTGCGCGGGGTGCCGCCCGTCCACGTCTTCGAGGACCAGGGCCATCCACGGGTCACGATCGACCGTTCCGCGCAGCCGCGGAATGGGCAGGCGGCGGGCGGCGATGACCGGGTCCAGCGCCGCGAGAACGTCTCCCTCCTGCCGGTGCAGCCCCGGGGAATCCGGGTTCGCCTCCCGCGAGACCGCCTTGATGAAATGCCTTGTCCCGTCGGCGCACACCACCCGGGCGGCGACCCCCGGGCTGAATCCGCCCGGCTGCGTCCTGGCCTTGACCACCGCGGACCCGCAGATCTCCTCGATGGCCGCGCGTACCGGGCCGGGAAGGTCCTCCCAGGCCACTCGGACGCCCTCGGCCGGCGGGCCGGTCACGGGCACCAGATTCGCGGGCCACGGATGGCCTCGCAAGTAATTTGCGCTCGCCGAGGGCTACGTCGGCCGCCTGATGGCCCGACCGAGGTTGGGCGTTATAAGCGGCGTGAGGATCGCGGGCTGCGGAAAGGCTTTGAACGGCACGACGACCTTGGCCGGAACGCGGCCGACGCGGTCTACCCCGGCCGAGTGCGCATGCAGGACGGGCAGGCCGAGAGCCACGGTGGTGGCGAGCGCACCCGCGCACGCACCGATCACCACGCCCCTGAGCATGGCGCGGCGGCTGTCCCGCTGGCGAGGCGCCGTCCTGGCTGCTTCGGCGAGGCGCGCCTCGACGCGCGCGGCCAGCTCACGGTCAACCTTCTCGAGAAACGATGCAACTACCGCGTCGCTGTATTCGGGGCCGAGCTCGTGGTGCACCTCGGCCGCAGCGCGGATGTCCTCCGGGGACAGCGGCGACGTACTCATACAGGCAGGTTAACCCCCGATGCCGGGTCAGATGGCGGCTATCGGCCCCTCGGCTCCCGAGGCCCCTCCCCGAGGGGCGCTCGGGCCGCGGAGCCCCCGTTGGATTGTGGTCGATGGGTCATCGACCACCGTCTATCGGTGTGGATGGCCCATCGACCACACGGCCAGGCCGCGCTGGGGAGGGCGAGCTTCATTTCCCGCCGCCCTGGTAGCCCAGTTCCTTGAGCCGGATGGCCACGCGAACGCGCCGGGTTTCGCACATCTTCTGCTTGAGGTTCTCGAGGTGCCCGTCGACGGTGCGCTCGCTCACGCCCAGCATGCGGGCGATCTCGGCGTTGGTGTATCCGTCGACGACCAGGCCGGCCACCTCGGCCTCGCGCCTGGTCAGGCGGCACGGATCGCCGGCGGGCAGCCGGCGGCTGTCGCGCCGCGCCAGCGCCGCCAGCCGGGCGCCGACGTAGCCGCGCCCGGCCGCCACCACCCGGATCGCGACCGCGTACTCCTCGGCGGAGGCCTGCTTGGTCAGGTAGCCACCGGCGCCGGCCGCCACCGCGTCGGCGACCTCCTCGATTCCCGTGTCGTTGCCGGTCACGACCAGAACCTTGTGCCCAGCCTCGGCCAGGAAGCGCACGCCCGCCAGCCCCTGCAGCGGGCTTGGCAGGCGCAGGTCGAAGAGGACCACGTCGGGCGGGGGGGACAGCTCGGGCAGCGCCTCGATCCGGTCCACCGCCGCCACCAGCGTGACGTCGGGCAGGCCGGCCACGATCTGGGCCAGCCCGGCCCGCACGATCGGGTGATCCTCGACCATGGCTACCGAGATCATGCTGGCGCCCGCAGCAGCACCCTGGACTCGCCGGCCAGCGCGCGCTCGAACTCCGCGGTTCCCGCGACGTCGGCCAGCCACGCGCTGGCCCGCTCGAACGCGCCGGCCAGGCCGTACGCCTGACCCTGGAGGCGGACCACCAGCTCGGCCCCGTCGCTGCTGGCCTGGACCCGCACCCGGACCAGTCCCGAGCCGCCGCCGGGCGCGGCGCCGCCGACCAGCTCGGCCAGCGCGCACTGCAGTGCCGCTGCCGCCGCGGGCGGCGGCTCGGCCTCCATCTCGTCGTCCACGAGGTCGATGACCCACCCGACGCCGGCCCGTTCCCTGGCCAGCGACACCAGGCGGGTCCGCAGATCACCGGCACCACTCCGGTCGGGATCGGAGAACGTCCGGCGCAGCGCGATCGCCTCGGCGCAGGCGCGGGCCCGCAGCTCTGCCTCGGGGACGCTGCCTGATGCGATCAGGTCGAGGACCGTCAGTACCGACTGGTGCACCTCGCGGACCAGCCGCTCGCGCTCGGCGAGCGCAGCCAGCTCACGTCGCTGGCCCCGCTCGCGGGCCTGGGTGGCGTCGATCTCCGCCGCGACCCGTCGCATGATCCAGAACACCGCCACCGAGATCCCGAGGTAGAGCGGCGGGCTCGCGGCGTTGACCAGGGCCGTGACGGTCAGCGCCGCGCCCGGGCCAGGCCAGCCGCCCACCGCGCTGGCCCAGTAGACAGCGCCCAGCATGGTGGCCAGCGCGGCACCCGACCGCCAGCTGCGCGCGAGGGCCAGCCAGCTGGCGCAGCTGACCGCGTAGGCCAGGGCCCAGTTCAGCGAGCCTGGCCGGTCACGGGCCGCGATGGCCAGGGCCATCAGGACGAGGATCAGCGCCCCGAGCCCCGCATCCAGCAGCGGAAGGGCGCCGGACGCGGCCTGCCGCCGCCATAGCGCGACGCCGAGTCCGGCCGAGGCCAGCAGCGCCAGCGACACGGCGGCGACGGCGAAGGCCGGGCGGTGATACGCGGGGAGGTTGATGACGGTGACCGCGACCGCGTACAGGCAGCACGCGGCGCGGCTGGCCAGCAGGAGCAGAACCCGGGCCCGGCCGACGCGCTCGCCGGCCGGGAGGCTCATGATGCCGGTCCACGCTGCCGACGGCACCCACATGCGGACCGCCGTTCCCGCCCCGGGGGCCGACCAGACGTGGACGGTCCCGCCCGCCTCCTCTACCCGTCGCCGGATCGAGCCGGCCAGGCCGAAACGCGGCCGGACCGACCGGAGATCGAAGCCCCGGCCGTGGTCTTCCACGGTGACCTCCACCCAGCTCGCGGTGGTCGCAAGCCGCACCGTGGCGCCGGAGGCGCCCGAGTGCTTGAACGCGTTGTTCAGCGCCTCGACGACCGCGGAGACCAGCAGCGCGCGGGAGCGATCGCCGATCGTCGCCTCGGACGGCGTGGCATGCTGCACCGCGACCCGGAACCCGAGCGTCGCGAAGTCGTCGGCGACCCTGGTCAGCGCGCGCAGCAGCGTGCACGATGCCGGCTCGGGTCCGCTGTCTTCACGGAGGCGGGCGGCGGCGCGCGCGGCGTACGCGCGCAGCTCAGCCGAGGGCGGGGTGCCCCGGGCGGCCTGCTCGAGGACCTGAACGGCCTCGTCATGAAGGCGGCCGAACTCCTCGAGGCGCGCTCGCCGCACCCCCAGGCGCGTTTCCCGCTGCTCGGCGTCCTGGCCGGCGCGCGTCAGCATCCCGGCCAGCCGCCGCGAGTACCGCGCCACCGCGGCCCCGAGCCCGAAGTAGGCCGCCATGCCGGCCACGTTGCCCGCGGCGACCGGGAGCGCGCTGACGCCGGCGCCATGGGCCACGACCAGCCCGTATGTCGCGGCCAGCACGGCCAGCCAGGCCGCGCCCGCCCACGACGGCATGCTCAGGCCGATCATCAGCATGCTGGCCGCCGCGAAGGTGGCCGGCCAGAAGAACGACGTCGTCAGCAGCCGGTCCGGAACGCAGGCACCGATCATCAGGAGCACGGCGGCGCTGACCGCGCCGTCCAAGCAGCACCGCAGCGGCCCGACCCGCGACCTGGACCAGATCCCGGTCGCCAGGTAAGCCGACCAGCCGACGGCGACGCACCAGGCCGCGACGACCAGCCCCGGCCGCCGGTAGGCGTCAAAGCCCAGCGCGCCGGTCAGGATCAGCTGCAGGAGCGGGACTCCCCGCAGGAGCAGGGCCACGCGCAGCACGGTGGCCTGGAAGTGAGCGGAGGTGGCGGCGGCGGCGCCGGAGCAGGCAGCGTCCGGTGGCAGCGCCGCGATGGCCGCCGACGACGCCGCGACGGCCCTTGGCGGCACCGCCGGGGAGGTAGGCGTCGTTCCGTCTGCCCGCACGACGGCAGCTCCCTGCTCCTCGCCGCCACCTCGGGACCCAACCACGCGTTGCCGATGGTGGTCAAACCGCTCTTGGTTGCAGATCCTAGGACGCATCGACGCATAGCGCGGTTCCAAAGTAGCGACTTTTTGCCGACCGCCCGCGGTAGTCCCGGACGGGCAGTCGCGCGTTGAGTGGGTGTGGGAACTCAGCGACCGGACTTCGCGGAGTTCTACCGCGGGTCCAGGGATGATTGCCTGCGCACGGTCCTGGTCAGCGTCGGTAACCGGGACACGGCGCAGGATCTTGTGGACGGCGACGAGACGGGCCTGCTCGGAAAGGTCTTCTCCCAGCCGCTCGGGCAAGTTAATTCGGCGGTCATCCGCCCCTCGGCCATTCCCCGCGGCGCGGGCGTGCAGATCTCGCCTGTCATCAACGGAGGCCAGGTTCCGGCCATCGCCGTGGGCATCGTGGACGCCAGCCCGCAGTGCACCGGCAGCTGAACGCCGACCGGCACGAGCCGGGCCTCACACGAGAGCGGCCTGGTCGTAGCCGACCGGCGAGCCCGACTGCCCGGGGAAGAGATTGCGGGCCCGCGTCCAGTCCTGCGTCGCGGTGAAGACCTCCCGGGTGTAGGGCAGGAATACGATGCGCTCACCGAGGCCGAACGCCCGCACGTCGACCTTTTCGCGGTACTTCTCGGGCACGGCCCGCAGGTGGTAGTGCTTGTAACGTTCCGGGTGCAGGTCGATCTCCATCTGCGCGCGCCGCAGGCCGCCGAGGTACTTCTCCACGTCGGTCTTGCTGACGCCGGCGCCCGTCACCAGGAAGCCGATCATGAACGTGGCGTCGACCACTTTGCGGAACCCGAAGGCCTCGGCGATGTAGAGCGGCACCGCCCACATCGTGGCCGCCTGGACCTGCCGGTCGAGCAGCGCGTCCAGCCGCTCGTTGGGCGGGCCCTGGAAGGTGAGCGCGACCTCGCCGGGAGCGATCACGTCCTCGAGGGCCTGGAGGGTGGCGAAGTGGCTCCCGGAGTGGTAGCCGACCCCGATCGGCACACCCGCGAGGTCCTCGGGCCGGCGGACCGGCGACTCGGGCGGCACGACGATCGCGCAGGGCGCTACCGAGTAAGCCGTGGTCACGAGCTGGCCGCTGCCCTCGCTCGCGGCAGCGCTCGTGGCCCAGTGGCACGCGCAGCTCACGTTCGCGCCATCACGTCCCGCGTCGAAGGTCTCGAACGCGCCCGTCTTGATCTCCCCGTCGTCGTCTCGCCCGGCCAGGTGCACGCCGTAGTCCCCGGTCAGCACGAAGCTGTACTCGAGCCCCTCGGCGGTGAAGTAGCCCTTCTCATCGGCGACCCATTCCTGCAGCCGGCCATGCGGCATGATCTTGAGCGCCATCGCCATCTCCCTGAAGCCGGACGCTGACAAGGTCAACGTAGCTCGCGGCAAGCCCGGATTTCGAGGGCTCCCCCGGGTGAGATGATGGACAGGTGCGCGGGCGAGCCAGGACGGACTGGTGGGGGGTGGTCCTCGAGGCACGTGACGGCGTCGCCCTGGCCAGGTTCTACGAAAGCCTGCTCGGCTGGCCCATCCTCAAACAGGAGCCGGGCGAGGCGGCGATCGCCGTCCCCGGCACCTCGTCCTACCTGGCTTTCCAGTCGTCGCCGGACTACGTGCCGCCGGTCTGGCCCGCCGCCGACGGGCGGCAGCAGATGATGATGCACATCGACATCGCGGTGGACGACCTGGCCGGCGCCGCGGCCGACGCCGTCGAGCTCGGCGCGACCCTGGCCGAGCTCCAGCCTCAGGACGACGTCCGCGTGCTCCTCGATCCCGCGGGACACCCGTTCTGCCTGTACCTCGACCACGAGCTTGACTGAAACCTCATCGGCGCACGGCCGGCCCGGGCGGGCCGGCGCCGTGGCCGCCGCCGTGGCCGCGCTTC
>DASYXX010000341.1:0-6673 GCA_035934395.1 Streptosporangiaceae bacterium | reverse complement strand
ATAGCGACCTGGACGAGCCTGGGCAGCGCGCTCGCCGCCCTGTTCGGCGGCGGCGGTGCGATCAGCGGCCCCAACGGGGCGGTCTGGCGGATCCCGCACATCCCGGTGATCAGCGACTTCTGGGACTGGATCGAGAAGGGCTCGACCACCGACGGCGGGCTGACCACCGACCAGGCCAACTTCCTGGTGAACCTGTCGGCGATCACCCCACTGGGCCCGGGCGCGTTCGTGTTCCGCTGGGCTCTCGGCGGGGGCTGGTAGACGTTGACCCAGCCCGCTGAACAGGAAGCCGCGGCGCCGGGCGACCCCGGAGCCGAGCCGCGGCGCGCCGTCGGCTACACGATCGTGCTCCCGCCGGGGTGGCACCACATCCCGGTGCGTCGCGGCGCCGACGAGGCGATCAGGAAGATCGCTCGCGACGTCGCCGGCCAGTTCGCGAAGGGCCAGTCGCGGGACGCGCTGGCGGCCTACCGGATCGAGCTGGAACGCAAGCTCCGTGAGGTGGTGGGCGAGGCGCGCCGTAAGGCCGCGACCGACGCCTATGTCCCGCTGGGCCTGGTCCACGGGATCCCGGTCCCGGCGTCGTTCCTGGTCTCGGAGCTGAGCCTGGGCTCGGTGGAGGACATCGACCCCGCGCAGATCATCGCGAACCTGGCCTCCGCCGACGGCGACTCGCGCCCGGTGACCGTGGCCGACGCCGTCGGGGCCCGCACCGAGCGGGCCGCCAGGGCCGATCCGTCGAAGAACGTCGAGTATGCCTCGCGCCGGGTCGACTACGTGCTGGCCGTTCCCGGGGATCGCGACCGGTATCTGGCGGTCGCCTTCTCGGTGATCTGCGCCGGCGACCCGGACGACGCCTACGTCGGGCTCCTGGTCGAGCTGTTCGACGCGATGATGGCGACGTGGCGCTGGAGGTGGGAATGAGCTCAGCCGACGACCGGCCGGAGGCGGCGGCGGGCCAGCCCGAGGCCGCGGGCCAGCCCGAGGCCGCGGGTCTGCCCGAGCCCATGGCGCTGGCCTGGCAGCTGGCCAGCCGCAAGGGCTGGGTGGACGTCGACCGCGCCGTGCTGACCACGCTGACCTGGGTTCCGTGCATGCCGGACTTCCCGGAGGGCGAGGACCGCGAGTCGTGGGCGGCCGAGTCCGCGGCGCTGTGGTGGAACGTCTCAGGCCTGCAGCCCGAGCAAGGGCAGGTCGACCTCCTGGCCAGCATGCTGTCAGCGATCCACAAGGACATCTACGCGGCCGGGCACAGCCACATGGCGTTCATCCACCTGCCCGACCCGCGCCTGCTGCCGCTGCCGGTCCAGCTGGGGATCTGGGCCATGCAGGGCGACCGGGACGAGCAGCTCCGGCTGCTGGTCAACGCGGACGATCCAGCCGCGGTCGAGAAGCCGATCCTGGAGGAGTTCACCACCGACCGCCTGGGAACGGGGCTGCGGTGCCTGCGGTACCGGCGCGGCGGCGAGGACGGCTCAGAGATCCACGGGTACCTGGACTACGCGTGGCGCAGCGAGGAGCACGAAACCGACCTGCGGCTGTTCACGTTCTCGTGGGGGCTGGACCGGCTGCAGCGCGCGATTTCCGACATCGACGAGCTCGCGCGCGCGATCTCCGTCGTCCCGCGGACCTGAGCGCCCGCAGCCGGCGGCCCGGATGGGATAGTGAGCGCATGAACAGGGCAGGACGCACGAAGCTGCGCTGGCAGGGACGCGGCGGTCGGGTCATGGGCCGGGGCTTCCGGCTGATGTGGGCGGGGCCGCTGATAGTGCCGGTCCTTCTGATCGCGGCCGCCGCGCACGCGTCACGGGCGGTCATCATCGCGCTCCTGGTGGCCCTGATCGTCATATTCCTCGTCGGCTTCGTCATCGTGTTCATCGGCGTCGGGATCAACAACCGCGGGGCCTGATTATTTATCCGTAACGCCTGAGGGCGGGCGCAGGACAGGAAGCGTGACGCAGCCCGGGTGCCGGGAATCGCGGTGGATCTCGAACCGGCACCGCACCGCCGTGGTCGCGGCGCCGAACGGCTCCCCCGTCCCGAGGTTGCGGGCGTACCGCGGGAACGCGCCGCCGCTGACCTGCACCCGGACCCGGTGACCGGCCCGCACCCGGTAGGCCGTCGGGTACAGCTCCACGTCCACGGCCAGGATCCCGTCGTCGCCGGGCCGGGCGTCGGCGGCGGGGACGGTCTGCGGGCTGAGCCGCCGGATGCCGTCCACGATGTTGCGCGAGACACCCGTGGCGTCGACGTCGCAGACCCGGACGAACAGGTCGGCGTGCTCGCGGCCGGTGCGCACGAAGATGCGGGCGCTGACCGGCCCCACCAGGTCCTGGTCGGCGGTGAACGGCTCGCTGGTGTAGGTCACCACGTCGGACCGGGCCTCGATCTCGGCGTTGTCGACCTGCTTGCCCGGAGGCTGCAGCAGCGGCCCGCCCGCCGACGGCGTCGGGTCGGCCGGGTCGTAGACGAACGTGTCGGGCGCGGCCGGGCCCGGCTCGGCATCGCGGCTCAGCCCGCCCGCGGCGCGGAGGTAGTAGGCCGTGCCCGCGGCGGGCGGCGGCCAGGACTCGAAGTCCAGCCAGATGCCGGCCTGCTGGAGGAAGACCCGCACGGGCGGGCCGTCCGGCGGCGGGCCGCCGTTCAGGTGGTGGTCCAGCCAGCCGACGTCCTGCCGCAGCGTCTCCCTCAGCTCGCCGGGCTCGCCGTGCAGCCAGGGCCCGACGGTGATCCGGGCCGTAACGCCCGCCGCCCGGATGGCCGCGTAGTCGCGCAGCTGGCCCGGCACGAACAGGTCCCACCACCCGGTGACCATGCTGACCGGCGGCAGCCGGGTCAGGTCGGCGCCGGCGTGCTCGATCCCGGCCCAGAACGCGTCGCCGGGCTCCGCGTGCTCGACGAAGTCGCGCCAGAACGCCACCGGCGCGCCGGCCACGTCGACGTCCGCGGCCTGCAGCGGGACCTTCCGCAGGGCCCGCCTCAGCTTGGCCCGCTGTACCGGGGTGGGGATGCCGCCGAGCGGCCCGCGTTCCTGCCGGCCGACCATCCCCGTCCAGGTCAGCGTGTTCAGCAGGCTCGGCGCGCCGTGCTGGTAGAAGGCCGCGGTGAAGTTCGCCATGGTGATGTTGAGCGAGACCGAGCGCAGCGGCGGGTCGACGTACGGCGCGACCGCCCACTGCGTGTGGCCCAGGTAGCTGCCGCCCACCATCGACACCCGCCCGTCACACCAGGGCTGGTCCCGCAGCCAGGCCACGGTGGCCAGGCCGTCGTCGCGCTCGGGCAGGAACGGCCGGAACTGGCCGCCCGAGCCGAACGTGCCGCGGGTGCTCTGGATGAACACCTGGAAGCCCTGGCGCGCCAGCGGCGCCGCGAACAGGTACCCGGCCAGGCCGGCCCGCCCGTACGGCGACCGGATCAGCACCACGGGGAGGGGCCGGTCGATCCCGGCGGGCCGGTAGTGGTCCCCGAGCAGGGCCACGCCGTCCGGCATCGGGACCGCGACGTCGGCCCGCAGCACGTAGGACCCGTTCCCGGAGGGAAGACCGAGCACACGGTCGACGGCCATGCCGGCGATGCGGGACAACGGGTTCATGAGCCATCCCCCAGGGTGACGTTTGTCTTAGTCTGCGCAATCCGATCAGGCTACCGATGTCCATGGCGAAATCAGTACCATCTTTGCGTCGCATTCGCGCAGGCAGGGGTCCGGATGACCGAGTTCGTCGGCACCCATCAGTCCGACACGCACCAGAAGGCCCTGCGCATCAACCTCGACCCGCGCTGGTACGGAACGATCGCCGAGATCGGGGCCGGCCAGGAGGTGGTGCGCTGGTTCTTCCGGGTCGGCGGCGCGGCCGGGACGGTCGCGAAGTCGATCTCGGCGTACGACATGGCCGTCAGCGACGCAGAGTACGGCAAGGCCGAAAGGTACGTGTCCGCCGGGCGGCTCCAGGGCATGCTCGACAAGGAATTCGACCTCAACGTCGAGCGGCTCGGCGACGAGCGCGGCGACACGAACTGCTTCTTCGCGTTCGCCGACACGGTGGTGGCGCGGAGCTTCGGCGGCGGGAACGAGTGCCACGGCTGGATGGGCGTGAAGTTTCAGGCTCAGCCGCATGACGAGCCGAGCCAGATCGTCATGCACGTGCGGATGCTCGACTTCGAGGCGTTCGCACAGCAGGAGGCGCTGGGGATCGTCGGGGTCAACCTGCTGTACGGGGCGTTCTTCCAGCACCATGAGCCGGACAACCTGATCGAGAGCCTGCTCGACCGGCTGACCACGGGCCGCATCGAGATTGACATGATCCAGTTCCGCGGCATCGAGTTCCGCGGGGTTGACAACAGGCTGATGGCGCTCAAGCTCGTGCAGCTCGGGCTCAGCGGGGTGGCGATGTTCGGCCCCGACCGCGAGGTGCTGCAGCCGAGCGAGGTGCTGCGCAAGAAGGCGGTCCTGGTGGAGCGAGGCAGCTTCCGGCCGCCGACCCACGTGAACATCGACATGCTCGAGACGGCCAGGGTCAGGTTCTCCGAGGACCCGGCGGTCGCGGACAAGCCGGTGCTCACGCTCACCGAGATCACGATGCGCAACCTGCTCGCCGGCGGCGCCGCCGACGTGGACCGGCGCGACTTCCTGGCGCGCGCCGAACTGCTCGCGGCGTGCGGAATGACGGTGCTGATCAGCGACTACTTCGACTACTACCGCCTGGCCGCGTATATCGCCGAGCGGACGACCGAGCGGATCGGCATCGTGATGGGCGTGCCGAGCCTGATCGACCTGTTCGATGAGAAGAATCACGCCCAGCTTCCCGGCGGGATCCTGGAAAGCTTCGGGCGGCTGTTCAAGAACGACCTCAAGCTCTACGTCTATCCGGTTCAGCCCACGCCGGACGACGAGCTGAAGACCGTGAACGACATCAAGGTCCGGCCCGAGCTGCAGCCGCTGTATGACTACCTCGCCGGGCGGGGCAGCTTTGTCCACCTCGACAACTACAAGCCCGAGTTCCTGCCGATCTTCAGCCGCGACGTGCTCCGGAGGATAGCCGCGGCGGACGAGTCCTGGGAGAACATGGTCCCAACCCAAGTGGCCGAGCTCATCAAGCGCCGCGCGTTCTTCGGCTACGTTAGGCCGCCGAGGGACTGAAGCCACGGCGGGAGGCACGGTGGACATCACCCAGCTGATCCTCGACGATCATCACGAGCAGCGCCGGCTGTTCGCGATCCTGGAGCAGATCGACCCGGGCGACGCCGGAACGCTGGGCGTTCTGTGGGCGCGGCTGGCCGCGTTCCTCGAGGTGCACGCCGCGGCGGAGGAGGAGGTGTTCTACCCCGAGCTGCTCCGCGTGGGCCAGGCCACCGGCCGCATCGGCACCGCGGAGGAGGAGACGCTGGACGCGATCCACGACCACAACGACATCCGCGACACGATCGCGGCGGTCGCCGGCCACGCGGTCGGCAGCGACGGCTGGCTCGACGCGGTCGCCGCGGTGAACAAGGCCAATGGCGACCACATGGCCGAGGAGGAACGCGAGGGCCTCACCGACTTCCGCCGCTTCGTCGGGCTGCCGCAGCGCCACGACCTGGCCGTGGCCTTCGCGGTCTTCGAGGCCGCGCATGTCACGGGCGTCGAGCCCGTGGACAAGGACCCCGCCACCTACGTCCGCGAGGCAGAGCGGTCCGGCCGCCAGCGGATGTCATCTGGATCCCTCGAGATCGGCAGCCTCAAGGGTCTCTGAGGTCAGCCGCCCCTGGCGTACCGAGGTATCAGCTACGCCGGCGGTGCCTCTTGTCTGCAGGGGCAACAACCGACGGGGGGCGTACATGGACGCTGCTGTGATGTTCCTGGACTGCCCGGAGTACCTGGACCGGCAGGGCACGGTGCGGTGCGGGCTCCCGGCTGAGGTGGAGTACCGGTACACGCTCGGGTCGAGCGACGGGCCGATGGAGGGCGTCCGGATCCGGTGCCCGCGCGGTCACTGGTTCAACGGCCCCGTCGAGTCGCTCATCATTCCGGCCGGAGCGCCGCTACCAGCGCGGACACCTGGGCTTCGAGCGGCGCCGCGGCGCTGAGGCGGTTGTCGACGGCCGTGTGCGGTGCGGCCGGCTCGACCTCGGGCCGCATGCGGGCGGTGAACGCGTCGAAGCCCGCGAGCTTCGCCGCGTCCCGACGCGAGCCGCGGCGCTGCAGTCGTCGTTGCAGGGTGGCCGCGTCCGACCGGACCCAGACCAGGTGCACCGGCTCGCCGCCGAGGTCGGCGACCCAGGCCCGCCACCGGCGGGCGTCGTGGACCTGCTGGGTGAACGGGCCGGACAGCACGACCGGGCAGCCGTACGAGCGGATCTCGCTCGCGGTGGCGGTCATCCCGGCGTACTCGTGGATCTTGATGTGCTCGTCATACCACGGGCCTTCTCGCTCGCCGGGCGGGCGGCCGGCCGCCGCGAGCGTCGCGGCCACGAACGAGCCGTACATCGTGTCCTTGTCCAGCAGCGCGGGCGCGGGGCGCAGCGACGCGAGCAAGATCGCAGCGACCGTGGTCTTGCCTGCCCCCGGCGGCCCGGCCACCACCCACGCGGTCGGAGCCATGGCCCGAGGCTACCTCTGGCCTAACGGCTCCGGGCACGGCATGATCGGCTCAGTCGATGAGAGGGTGCGCGATGCCAGCGGTGCAGGCGAACGGCA
>DASYXX010000567.1:0-2469 GCA_035934395.1 Streptosporangiaceae bacterium | reverse complement strand
TTCGGCGGGATCCAGCCGAGCCGGGCGGCGACGCGGTGGACGTGCGTGTCGACGGGAAACGCGGCCCGCCCCATGGCGAAGACCAGCACGCACGCGGCCGTCTTCGGGCCCACTCCGGGCAGGGACACCAGGTAGGACTCGGCCGCCTGGTCGTCGAGGCCGAGCAGGCGGTCGAGGTCGATGCGGCCCTCCCGGTCTTCGATGGCGGCCAGGATCTGCTGGATGCGCCGCGCCTTCTGGTCGGCGATGCCGCCGCAGCGAATGGCGTCGGCCACGTCGTCGACCGGGGCGTCCGCGACCTGCTCCCAGCTCGGGAACCGGGCCTTGAGCCGGGCGAATGCCCGCTCGGAATTAACGTCGGAGGTGTGCTGAGAGAGCAAGGTCGCCACGACCTCGTCGATGATCGGCAGCCGCGGCTTGGGGATGAACGCGCCCTGGTGGCGCCGCAGCCTGCGCTGCACCGCCCTGATTCGCCGCGGATCAGGCGTCATCGTTAATCACCTGGTACAGGATGTGGTCCTGCCACTGGCCGGCGATGTTGAGATAGGCAGGCGCCATGCCGATGCGGCGGAACCCGTTGCGTTTCAGCACCCGCTGCGACCTCACGTTGTACAGCATGGTCTCGGCCTGGACGCGGTGCAGCCTCAACTCCCCGAACGCCACCCGGACCATGTCGCGCACAGCCGCGGTGGCGAGGCCGCGCCCGGCGGCGGTAACGCTCACCCAGTAGCCCATGCTGCACGACTGGAACGACCCGCGCACGATGCCGCTGAGCGTGATGCGGCCAGCGACTCATCCGGAGCTGTCCAGGATCACGTGCGAGAGCGCCGCCCCCTGCGCGTGCCGGCCGAGCACCTCGCGGATAGCCGCGAACTGGCCGCCGGCCGTGAAGTAGTCGTCGCCGCGGATCGGCTCCCAGGGCGCGAGGAAGTCGCGGCTGGCGCGGAGCACCTCGGCCAGGACCGGCGCGTCATCCAGCGTGACAAGTCTGGTTACGCTCACCCCTCCATGGTGGGGGACGACAAGGCGGGCCAGGGAAAACTCCTCGGCGTCCGGGCGGACGGCGGGTAGCCTGCGCCTCATCCCGATCAGGAGGCATGTCCTGTCATGGCGGACGTCTTCGACCAGTTCCCGACGCTACGGCGGACCGCCGAGCAGGTCTTCACGGCCGAGGACCTGAGCAGGAAGCTCGCTTCGGGGAAGCCGCTGCGCATCAAGTACGGCGTTGACGTGACCGCGCCGTTCCTGCACATCGGCCACGCCGTCAACCTCTGGGCCATGCGCGAGATGCAGGAGGCGGGCCACAAGGTAGTCCTGCTGATCGGGGATTTCACGACCCGCGTCGGCGACCCCACCGGCAGGTCAGCCGCCCGGCCGGTGATCTCCGCCGAGCAGATCGCGCGCGATGCCGAGGGCTTCATCAGCCAGGCCGGGCAGGTCCTGCGTACCGGCCCGGAAGCGCTGGAGGTCAGGTACAACTCGCAGTGGTGGCGGCCGATGCCCCTGGAGCGGTTCCTGGAGCTGCTGTCGCTGGTGACCCACGCCCGGCTGATCCAGCGGGACATGTTCCAGCAGCGAATCGCGGCCGACCGGGAGATCCGCGTGCACGAGCTGATCTACCCGGTTCTCCAGGGCTATGACTCGTGCGAGCTGGCCTCTGACCTGACCATCGTCGGCAGCGACCAGCTGTTCAACGAGCTGATGGGCCGCTTCTACGCCGAACGGCTCGGTGCCGAGCCGCAGGTGGTCATCACCACAGCGATCACGCCGGGTACCGACGGCCGCGCCAAGCAGAGCAAGAGCCTCGGCAACTACATCGCGCTCAGCGATACGGCCCGGGACATGTTCGGGAAGGTCATGAAGCTGCCGGACAGCCTCATCGCGGTGTACCTGCGGGTCTACACGCTGGTCCCGCTCGACGAGGTCGGCCGGATGGACCGGGCCATGCGGGCCGGCGAGCTGAACCCCATGCAGGCCAAGCGCGCTCTCGGCCGCGCCCTGGTCGAGCGCTACCACGGCGCGCGGGCCGCGGCCAGGGAAGACGCCTGGTTCACGAACGTGTTCTCCCGCCGCGGCGTCCCCGAGGAGATGCCGACCGTTACCGTGCCCGATCCCGACGTCACGCTGCTTGAGCTGCTGCGGCAGTGCCTTCCCGCTGAGTCGGCCTCGTCGCTTCGGCGGCTGATCCGGCAGGGCGGCGTGCGGGTCGACGGCGAGCAGGGCCTGACCGATCCTGAGCAGCGTCACCCGGTCTCCGGCGGAGACGTCATCCGGGTGGGCCGGCGACGCTGGTTCCGCATCGTGGTCGACCGCCAGTCTGCGCCGTAACGGGCTCGACCTCGCCAGGCCCCGGTTAACCGGCGAGGTCGAGCAGCTGGCGGTGACTAGACCGAGCGGGCCAGATTGGGGCTGGTGGCCAGCCGCTCGCGGCTGGCGGCCAGGGCCGGGAGCCAGGGGCTGCGGCGCGGC
>DASYXX010000279.1:0-16624 GCA_035934395.1 Streptosporangiaceae bacterium | reverse complement strand
ATACGCGGCCCATGCCGTAACGGCTTCGGCGTGGCGTCCGGTCGCGGCGCACAAGTGCCCGCAGTAGTCCAGGTAGTCTTCAGCCCAGCTGCCGGACCGCAGGGCAATCTGAAGCGCTTCCTGCAGGTGCGCTGCGGCGTCCTCGGTGCGGCCCGCCCGCAGGTCCAGCAGTGCCATCCGGCCCAGCAGGACCGGCAGATTCACCAGGTCGCCCGCGTTCCGGGACGCGGCCAGCCCGGCCGCGCAGACGCTCTCGGCGGCGGCGAAGTCGTCGGCCTGGATCAGCACCTCGGCCAGCAACATCTCGCATGTCCGGGCAGCCAGGGCGGGGATGTCGCCCGGGACCTGGCCGGCCTGCCGGGCCAGGCGCACAGCCTCGCCTACGTCGCCGACGGCCGCGGCGGCGAGGGCGAGTTCTGCGAGTGCCACCACCTCCCCGGACCGATAGCCCAGCTCGCGGGCCATGGCCAGGGACTGGCGGGCTTCCTCGGCTGCCTCGGGGATCTGGCCCAGTTCCCGCAACGCCTCCGACCGGCCGACCAGGGCGTCGGCCAGCACCCGGGACGACCCGGGGCCGACGGCGTCGCGCAGCGCGGTGAAATGACTCAGCGACCCGGTCAGGTCATACGAGAGCATCGCTGCCCAGCCGAGCCAGACCTGCCCGGCGCACCACTGGTCGCTGCCCGGCTGGGCGTACCCGGTGACCTCGCGCAGCAGCGCAGCCTGGCCCGCCAGTCGGCCCCGCAGGAACCACCACCAGCCCAGCGCGCGGGCCAGCCGCAGCGCCACCTTGCGGTCGTGGCTCATGGCCCAGGCCAGCACCTGGCGGGTGATAGCGTCCTCGGCATCCAGCCAGCGCGCGGCATCCTGCTCCCCGGTCCTTGTCAGCAGCCCTCCGGCGGCCTGCTCCGCGACCCCTAGCGCGTACCCGGCCAGCGCGGCAGCGGCCTGGTCCTGCTCACCGGCCTCGGCGAGCAGCCCGGCCCCGTAGGCGCGCAGCGTCTCCAGCATCGAATACCGGGACCGGCCATCGGGCCCTGCCCGGGGCGGGGTCAGCAGCGAACAGTCCACCAGCCGCGCCACCACCGGCGCCGCGCCCTGACCGGCGACCACTTCGGCGGCCTCGAGGGTGAACGGCGCCGCGCACACCGATAGCTGGCGGAACACCCGCTGCTCCCGTTCGCTGAGCAGCTGGTAGCTCCAGTCCACGGTGGCGGCCAGCGACCGCTGCCGTCCGGCCGCCAGCCGGTCGCCCGCGGTCAGCAGCGCGAACCGCTGATCGAGGCGGTCCAGCAGCCCGGTCACGCCCAGCGCTTCCACCTGCGCCGCCGCCAGCTCGATCGCCAGCGGCATCCCATCCAGCCGGGCCACCAGGCGCGCGACCGCTGTCGTAGCCTCGCCCATCAAGGCGAAATGTGCGTCCGCGGTGCGGGCCCGGTCCGCGAACAATGCCACCGCCTCGGCCCTCGCGGCGTCAGCCAGGTCGTCTAGATCTGGCAGGGTCAGCGGCGCCAGCCGGTACCGGGCTTCCCCGGCCACCCGTAAAGGTTCCCGGCTGGTCGCCAGGATCCGCACGTCATCACAGGCTGCCAGGAGCCTGGCGCATAGCGCCGCGGCCGCGCCGATCACGTGCTCGCAGTTGTCCAGTACCAGCAGCAGCTGCTGGCGGGCCAGCGCTCGCGCCAGCGCCTCGGCCGCCGTCAGCCCCGGCTGCTCGCGCACCCCCAGCGCTCCGGCCACCACCACAGGGACCTGCGCGGGGTTCTGCACGGTTCCTAGCTCGGCCAGCCACGCCCCGTCCGCGAACCGGCCTGCCACCTGCCGGGCGACCTCCCCGGCCAGCCTGGTCTTCCCCGAACCGCCCGGCCCGGTCACCGTCACCAGGCGGTACTCCAACAGCAGGCCTGCGACCTGGCGCATCGCCGCTTCCCGGCCGATGAAGCTGGTCAGCACGGCCGGGAAACCTCGCATGCCACCGGACGCGGCCGGGTATGCCGCCTGTGCTTGCCGATGAATGGCCGCTAGCACCCCGGCGGCTGGGGCGCGCCCGAGGGCCGCCGAGATGAACAGCTCGCGCGCCTGACCGTCCAGGCCCAGCCCGCCTGCCAGCAGCAGCGCGGTGTCTTTGCGGGCGGTGCGGTTGATCCCCCGCTCCAGGTCACTGACCGCCCGCTGGCTCAGGCGAGCGGCCTCGGCCAGCTCCTCCTGGGTCAGCCCAGCATCATCGCGCAGCTGCCGCAGCAGCCCGCCGAAACCCAGCCCAGCCTGCCCGGTCACAGGCCCCTCATTCCTCCGGCCCTGCCTGCCCCTTGCGTGGCTGCGGCGCAGGCACGGCCTCCCGCACCAGCCTAATCCTGTGCCTCTCCTGTGTGCCGCTACGTATGGTGACGCCCCGGGCCGCTGGCAACAGTGAAGCACAACGACAACCCGTCACCACCAATGAACGAAGAGGCCGTCATGGACCAGCTCAGCCATCCCGAAAGGAGCCTCACGCAATGTCTGACGACCTCCATATCACCGACCTGGTGACCCGCGCCATAGACGGCGACCAGCGGGCGTGGGACGCGCTCGTCGAGCGGCACGCCCCGCTGATCTGGTCGATCTGCCGCCGCTACCGGCTCGGCGGCGCCGACGCCCAGGACGTCGCGCAGACCGTCTGGCTGCGGCTGATCGACCGGCTCGACAAGATCCGCGACCCCGCCGCGATCGCCGGCTGGCTGGCCACCACCAGCCGGCGGGAATGCTGCCGGGTCCTGCGCGCCGCCCGGCGGCCGCAGCCCACCTGGCCGGTGCTGGACGCCGAGACCATCCCCGACCAGCAGGCCCGCACCGCCGAGCACGAGCTGCTGGCCGCCGAGCGGCACGCGGCGCTGCGCGAGGCCCTCGCGCAGCTCACCGCGCGCGAGCAGCAGCTGATCGCTATCTTGACCGCCGACCCCCCCGTGCCGTACGCCGAGATCAGCGCCCGGCTGGGCATCCCGGTCGGCAGCATCGGGCCCACCCGCGGCCGGTGCCTGGACAAGCTGCGCCGCCACCCGGCGATCGCGGCGCTGACCAACACCGAAGCCCAAGCCCACGCCGCGTGACCGCACGTGCACGGCCACACATTGCGCGGTGCTGACGATCAGCGCCGGGCCTGCGCCCGCCGATCCCTGACGCGATGTCAGCGCAGCGCCATTTGCCGCCAAGACCCCGGCAACCCGCCGGCCAGCAAATCGTGATCGTCTGCAGATGTTCTAGGTAGGCGAGACACTTCGATACTCAGCGTCAAATCCGTTCAGGTATGCGCTGACAACGGCGTCCCTTGTGTCTCGAGTGATCGACGGCATGAAACGTGACACCGTTTCTATCCCCCAGATTGCCGAACCCGAGTGATGACCGCCCCCCCGGCGGCGAGACAACATGCATGAACGAGCCCGTGAGGCTGGCCCCGCCTGCCGACGGGTCAGGCGCACTCACTTGGGCAAGCTCTCGCCTGGCTTCTCGCCCGGCTTGGCAATCGGAACCACGAGCAGCGGCTCAGCCCCTGGAAACGGCCTCACATACGGCAGTCCCGAAGTCGCGTCGTGTCCCAAACCCTTCAGAATGCGACCTGTGCCTTCAGGGAAGACAAACATCACGTGCGGCCCGGCGTGATACCAGTCCTTGCCCTCAGGTGGCTGCGTGTACTCGGGATGGTCGAAGTCTGCGCCGACTTCTCCCATCAGCATGTAGGAGATCCCTATCCGATCGATCGTCGGTGTTTTCCCCTGGGTGACCTCCATGAGCCACTGAATCATGGTCGGGTCGCCGCACATCGGAGCGGGCTCGGGCGTACCAGGCGGGGTTGGCACACAGATCCAGTCGGGTGACCCTTCTCGAAGGACGGTCGTCATATCGCAGTCGACGACCGTCGCCGAGTCAGCCATATAGGCCGGAGCGGCCCGAAGCGCATCCGCGATCTTTTCTTCCCTCGTGGGTTCGCTGCTGCCGGCCATGCTGACTGCCCTTCCAGCCGTCTGTTTGATTACGCCAACACGTCGGTGTTCCGGCACGACCGTAGCGTCAGCAGAGCCCGCGCTACATCACCCGAACAGGGTGACGCGGTCTGCTCCGGCGGTGGCGCCGGTTCGACGGGGAACCCGAGGGCGTTGCGGGCGTCGCAGGCAACCGGATCGGGGGTGCCAGCCCGACGCTGACCTCATCACCGGCCACTACCCTGAGCGTGTGGTTGCTGACCAGGCCGTGGCGATGCCGCGGCTGCAGTCGATTCGCCGGAGCGCCGCGCAGGCCCGGATTCTCGCCGCCGCGCTCGACCTGTTCGCCGAGCACGGCGTCAGCGGCACCTCGCTGCAGATGATCGCCGACGCCATGGGCGTGACGAAGGCGGCGGTGTACCACCAGTTCAAGACCAAGAACGAGATCGTGCTCGCGGTGGCCGAGACCGAGTTCGCGAAGCTGGAGGCCGCGCTCGAGGCTGCCGAGGCCCAGCCGTCCCGCGCGAGGGCACGTGAGATGCTGCTCGCCCGGGTGATCGACACGGCGGTCTCCCGGCGCCGGTGGGTGCGCGCGCTCCAGAACGACCCGGTCATGGTGCGGCTGCTCGCCGAGCACCTCCCCCTCCAGCACGTGATGGAGCGCATCTACGGGCTCCTGCTCGGCACCGCCAGCGCCGAATCCCGGGTCCGGATCGCGGTCATGGGCGCCACGATCGGCGCCACGGTCGTGCACCCGCTGGTGGCCGACCTCGACGACGAGACCCTGCGGCGAGAACTGATGCACGTCGCCCGCCGCCTCTTTGACATCACCGACTCGGCCGGGGACAGCGCCGGGCCCAGCCGGTAGGGTTCGCCGGGGAGAACGGCTGTGGACATGCATCCCGGCCAGCTCGCCGTCCCGGCGGAGATGGTGCGCGAGCTGGTGGACGAGCAGTTCCCCGCGTGGCGCAGCATGGCCATCCGGGCGGTCGATTCCCCGGGAACGGTGAACGCGATCTTTCGTGTCGGCGAGCGGTTCGCGGCCCGGTTCCCGCTGGAACCCGGTGACGTCGGGTCGATGCGGAGGCGACTGGAATCCGAGGCGAGAGCCGCCCGCGAGCTGGCCGGGCGCACGCGGTTCGCCACACCCGAGCCGGTGGCCCTGGGCGAGCCCGGCGCGGGCTACCCGCTTCCGTGGTCGGTGCAGACCTGGCTACCCGGCGTAACGGCCACGGATGAGGACCCCGGCCAGTCGGCCGCGTTCGCCCATGACCTGGCCGAGTTCGTTCATGGCGTGCGCGCGATCGGCACGCGAGGACGGACGTTCCGCGGGCGCGGCCGGGGAGGCGACCTGCGATCCCATGACGCATGGATGGAGACCTGCTTCGGGCACAGCGAAGAGTTCCTGGACGTCGCGCGGCTTCGCCGGATATGGGAGGCCATGCGGCGCCTGCCGCGCGGCGCGGGCGCCGACGTCATGAGCCACGGTGACCTGATCCCCGGGAACGTGCTCGTGTCCGGCGGGCGGCTGGCCGGCGTCCTCGACGTCGGCGGCCTGGGACCTGCGGACCCTGCGCTGGACCTGGTGGCCGCCTGGCACCTGCTCGAGGACGGCCCGCGGCGGGTATTCCGCGACGATCTCGGCTGCGATGATCTCGAGTGGGAACGCGGCAAGGCGTGGGCGTTCGAGCAGGCTATGGGGGCAGTCTGGTATTACGTGCGGAGCAACCCGGCCATGAGCCGGATGGGCATGCGCACCCTCCAGCGCATCCAGGCCGACCTGTCACCCTAGGGTGGGCGCCGCCAAGCTCATGACGCCCGTCGGATTGCCCGCCGCGCCCGCGTCCGGCTCCCCGGCGCGCGTGGACTGCCACGCTTCATCGCAGTCCGCATCCATAACGGCCGGTTGCCGTGAAGACCGGGAGGAAGAGAGCAAGAGGTTCTTCAGCCTCTTCGAGCCTGCAGAAGGCTTCCCGCCACCTCTCGAGGTCCTTCGGCCCGGCGAACCCGTCTGCGGACATGGCCTCGCGAGCTTCCCAGGCTGGCCCCCGGAAGCCCTTCTCGCGGAGCAAGTCATAACGCCGACGGAAGTCGCTCACCTTCAGCCCGGCTCGCCCTAGCAGCTCTGCGAGCCGGAGCCCGGCGGAAACGTCGTTGCCACGGCTTGCCTGAAACTCGGAGTAGCGCTGCCACATGTCCAGCAGAGTCGGCTCCGGCGGACACATCCGCAGGGCCGTGAGGTCGGTATCGGCCAGATAGACGCTGCCGCCTTCGCGGAGCAGAGACCCCAGATGATTCACGATGGCCTGCTGGCGCCCGCCGTTGTGCCCGAGCACGTGCCGCAGCATGACCACGTCGAACGTTCCCGGGGCCAGACCGGTCGACGCCGCGTCACCCCGGCGGAAGACCACGTTTCCCGTTCTCGAATCCCTGGCCAGCCGGCGGGCGGCCGCGAGAGCGGCCTGGTCGCCGTCGATGCCCACAACGCTGCCGCCTGGTTCCACCCGCTGGCCGAGGAGAACGGTCACCGCCCCGGGACCGCAGCCGATGTCGGCGACGGTCGCGCCCGGTTTGACGCCCGCGACGGCCCACTGATCGCGTTCGGCACGCTCCGCAAGGCGCGCGGTCACGATGAACCGCCGTACCGCGGCATCGTCAAGTTCAAGAACGTAATCCGTCACGGTCTGGTCCACCGGTTCCGCAACCCCCGCCAGCTTCTGGCCCCTGAGCAGGCTCGCCCGCTCCTAGCACAGATCATGCCGACGCTCTCTGGAGGAAATCTGAACGTCTGCTGGAGTGGCGCGCGGTCACCGCGCCGATACGCGGACGGCGGCCGCGCGCGGAGCGGGAGATGGCACCGGGGCCGTCGGCTCCGGCCAGGGGAAGCTAACTTCGGCCCGTAGGCCGCCGAGCGGTCGCGGGCGGAGGGCCAGGACGGCGCCGTGCGCCTGGCGATGGCCTGGACGATCGACAGCCCGAGGCCGAGCCCGTCCCCGTGACCCGTGCGGCCAGGGCCGAGCCGCTGGAAGGGCTGGAGCAGCCGGTCAACGGCGCCGACCGGCACCCGACCCGCGGTCAAGGACGGCTGGCTTCCAGCCGGCCCGGAGGGAGCGTGGATCACCAACAGCATCGGCGTGATCCGCCACGCTGGCCAGCCGCCCCTTATCGCGGTGCTGTCCTCCGGCCAGCCTTCCGAGTCCTCAGGCATCCGCCAGGTCCAGGCCGCCGCCCTGGCCGCCGCCGACGCGATCGGCTAGCCGCCCTCGCGCCGCCCCTGCGGTGGCCCACGCGAGCCGGGCCGGGTGCTCCGCAACCGCACCGATGTTCCATCGCTGCTGCTAGGTAGGTGTTCCAGGCAACGTGAGGGTGCGGCGTAGCGCCGCTGAGCCCGTTTTACCCGCGTAAGCCCTCATTTGGGGCGCGGCGCAGTCCCCGGGGCGTTGTGGTCGATGGCCCATCGACCACACGGCCAGCCAGTGTGGGAAACGGCGAAAGCCGCATAACGGGCGACCTCTGGCGTGGCAGGCGGCCTCGCCAATCCCAGGCCCGTGCCCGCGCGGATGGTCTTCCTGGTCAGCCCGCCCGGCCGCTTCTCCGCAGCGGGCTGCGCTCGCACCGGAGGGTGGAGATCCCGGCGCGGCTACTGGCCGGGGCCGGGATCGCGTCCTGAGATGGCCGCCCAGGCGGAGAGCTCGGCGGTGAGCTGAGGGTCTTGGTCGGCCCGCAGCCGCCCGGCCAGGTGTGGCCGCGTCCGGACATGCCGTCTCGTCGGCCGCTCCAGGCGGGCGGCCGGCCCGAGGCCCACGGTCACGGCCGCCCCGCCCGCCGGAGAGCGGCCGAGCGTCATCGTGCCGCCGGAAGCCTCGGCTACCCGCTGCACGATGTCCAGGCCCAGGCCGGTCGAGCCGCCGCTGGACAGGCCGCGGCGCGCCGGGTCGGGGTGGCTGAAGCCGGGACCGTCGTCGGAGACCACCAGCCAGGCGCCGCCCCGGGCGCGCGCGCTGACCCGGACTGAGAACGCGGTGCCCTCCGGGGTGTGCGCGAACACGTTCTCCAGCAGGACATCCAGGCACGCGGCCATATCCTGGGCCGACACCAGGACCGGCATGCGCCAGGCGGGCAGGTCGACGGTCATCCGGCGGTACTGATCCTCGGCGAGCGGCCGCCAGAACGCGGTCCGCGCGGCGACCACGCTCACCACGTCGCACCCGGCGTCTCCGCCTGACTCGGTCGGCCGCCTGGCCTCTCGGATGATCTCGTTGACCAAGCGCGACACGTCATCGACGCCCGCGATGACCCGGGCCATCTCCTCCTCGTCGCGCAGGGACTCCGCGTCGATGCGCAGCGCGGTCAGCGGGGTGCGCAGCCGGTGCGACAGGTCGGCGACCGTCTCCCGCTCATGGGCGAGCAGCTCGCCGATGCGGACGGCGAGCCGGTTGAGCCCGAGGCTCACCTTGCGGATCTCCGGTGCCCCCTCGAACGGCGCGCGGGCGGTCAGGTCACCGGCGGCGAGCTCCTCGGAGGCGTGCGCCAGCGCCCGCAGCGGGCGGACCAGGGACCGGGCCAGCCAGGCGGAGACGATCACGCTCACCGCGACCAGGCCGAGCCCCACCCCGCCGAGGACCAGCCACGCGCGCAGCACGCCCTGGGTCAGTTGCGCCTGGGAGACGAACGTGCGGATGACCGCCTTGCCGTCGTGCGGGAGTCCCGCGACGGCGGTAAGCACCTCTGTCCCGCCGGGGACACGATCGGTCAGGCTCCGCTCTGTGCTGGCCGCCAGCTGGACGCGGGGAGACCGCTGAGCGGGCGCGCCGAGCTGTGCGCCGTCCGGCATGAAGACCGTGACGCGCTGGCTCGGCTGCTCCGCGTTCACCAGCTTCACTGCCAGCTCGAGGTCGCGCCTGTCCACCGTGGCGACCAGCGGGGCCAGGAGCTGAGCCTGGACCGTGGCCGCGCTGACCGCCCGGTCCTCCTGGAAGGTGCGCAGCAGCAGCGCGAGCGGCACCAGGAACGAGACCAGGATCATCGAGCTGATCGCCACCGCGAGCAGGATGATGCGCAGCCTCACGGCGGCGCGGTGAGCTTGAGGCCCACCCCGCGCACGGTGTGCAGGTACCTCGGCTGCTGCGCGTTCTCGCCGAGCTTCCTGCGCAGCCAGGACACGTGCACGTCCACGGTCTTGTCCGCGCCGCCGTACGGCAGCCGCCACACGTGCGTCAGCAGGTCGCGCTTGGTCACCACCTGCCCGGCGTGCAGCGCGAGGTAGTGCAGCAGGTCGAACTCGCGCCTGCTGAGGTCGAGCGGGACACCGCCCATGGTGGCCTCGTAGGCCTCCGGGTCGAGCCGCAGCGCGCCGACCGAGATCGGGCCCGACCGCTTGCCGTCCTCGGCTGCCGCCCGCCGCAGCACCGCGCGGATCCTGGCCTCGATCTGTCCGGTGCCGAACGGCTTGACCAGGTAGTCGTCGGCGCCCGCGTCCAGGGCCCTGATGATGTCGGCCTCGTCGTCGCGCGCGGTGGCGACCACTACGGGGACCTTGCTGATCGCGCGGAGCATGCGCAGCGCCTCGTAGCCGTCGAGGCCGGGCAGGCCCAGGTCGAGGATGACCAGGTCCGGCGCCGCGTCGACCACGTGCTGCAGCGCCTCCATCGCACTGGCCGTGCTGGTGACGGCGTGGCCGCGCTCGGACAGCGTGCGGATCAGCGCGCCACGGATCGCGGGGTCATCCTCGACGAGCAGCAACTGCGCCACGATACGGACGTTACCGGGTCCCGGCTGGTCAGGCGGACAGATCGGAAACGCGTGCGTCGCCTGATGCCGCGCCGCCCTGCCGTTGAGGCCGTCTTTACCTCGCCTTAATGCAGGCCGGGCCAGCCTGGCGTTCGTGCGCGCCCGGATCCTCATCGCCGTTGCCGCCTGGCTGCTCGGCGCGGCCACCGCGACCGGCGGCTGCCTGCTGGCGGTCTCGCTGCTCGGCGATGGCTTCGGAGTCACGGGGAGCTCAGGCCAGCAGCTGACGGCGGCCGGAGTCAACAGGGCTCTGGCGGCCGCGGCGCGGCAGTCGGCCGCGGCCCCTGCCGCGACGCCCTCCCGCTCCGCCCACGGCCGGCCCGTGACCAGGCGCCGGCGCGCGGCCAGGTCGACGCCGACCCCGACTCCGACCTCCACACCGACACCGGCCCAGTCGACCACCCCGGCCGGGACACCGTTCAGCTCGCAGGGCGGGACCGTGGTCGCGACCTGCGAGTCGGCGGGCGCCTACCTGCTCACGTGGAGCCCGGCGCAGGGCTACCAGGTGGACCGGTACGTCCAAGGGCCTGCCGCCGTGGCCAGCGTGAGATTCTGGAGCATATCGCTCGTGGTGACGATGAACATCAGCTGCCAGGGCGGCACGCCGGTCAGCAGCACAACGACGAGGCCCCGCGACGAGTGAACGGGGCGGCGGCCCCGACCGGGCCTGGCTGGCCGGGGGCCAGTGGTCCGCCGGCTACCCGTGCCGCGGCCGCTGTCTGTCGATCAGCAGTGCGAGCGTCGGGCAGGCCGCCGCGGCCAGCCTCGCGTGCTCGACGAGATCCGCGGGCAGATCGGCACGCGGCACGATCGGGTACCCCCAGGGGTCGAGCCTGATGAACTCGGGCAGCAGCTCGGCGCAGACGCCGTGGGCGTCGCAGGTGATCGGGTTGACCCGCAGCCGGTAGCTCATGACCCCTCCGCGCCGCCGGGCACGGGCAGCAGCGCCCGGCGGCGGACGCCAAGGCAGGGGCCGACGCGATCATGCCACTCCGCGTCCTGCGCGAAGGCCCGCAAGGCGCTGCCCGCCAGCTGCGTCGCCCCGTCGGGGTGGCGGCACGCGCCGCGGCCCTCGATGAGCGGGATCAGCGTGGCGACCTGCTCGGCCGCGCGCCCCCGGCCGCCGTGGAAGGCGAGATCGATCATCGCGTCGGCCAGGGCCGGCAGGCCGAACATGCACGGCCCGCACTGCTCGGCGGTCTCCTCCGACAGGTACCTGACCACGCGGGCGGTCTCGGCCAGCCCGCACGAGGACTCCGGCAGGACGATCACGATGCCGGCGCCGAGCGCGCCGCCCACGGCGCGGAGCGCCGCGTGCGTCATCGGCACCGGCCAGGCGACCTCGGCCGGCAGCCAGGCGCCGAAATAGCCGCCGACCAGGATCGCCCGCGGCCTTTGCGTCGGGCCGCCGGCCATCATAAGCAGCTGGCCCACCGGCGTGCCGACCGCTATCTCGTACACGCCGGGCCGCGCTATCGCACCGCTCACGGTGACGAGCATGGACCCGGGAGCCGACGGGGCGCCGACCTCACGGAACCAGCGGTCGCCGAAGCGGGCGATCAGCGCCAGGTGCCCGAGCGTCTCGACGTTGTTGACCAGCGTGGGGCGGCCGTCCACGCCACGCTCGTGCGGGCGCGGCGGCGCGAACGTCGGCCGGGCGGGACCGCCCGACAGGTACCGGACGATCGCCGACTGCTCGCTCGATGTGTACCGGTCGGGTATGCCGACGACCTGGATCGGCACCGGGTCGATCCCGGCCACGTTCCTGGCCTCCGCCGCGGCCTGCAGCGCCGCGCCCAGCCGGGTGGCGCTGTGGTGCAGCACCAGGTAAGCCTCGGTCGCGCCGACCGCATGCGCCGCGACCGTTATCCCGTCCACGACCAGGTGCGGCGTCCAGGTCAGCAGGAACCGGTCCTTCGCGCTGGCCGGCTCGCCCTCGGAGCCGTTGGCGACCACCACGGCGGCCCGGCGGCCTTCGGCGACCGACCGGAGCTTCCGCCCGGTGGGGAAGCCGGCGCCCCCGCGGCCGACCAGGCCGGACCGCTCGACGGTGTCGATCAGCCGCCGGGGACGCTGGTCGAGCGGCAGCGGCCCGAAGGTCAGCTCGTGCCCGACCAGATCGGTCGGGCCGTCGGCGTGCAGGCCCGCGAGCAGCCGCGGCCGTATCCCGGCCGGCGAGCGCATCTCGACGACGGCCGTCATCGGACGGCCGGCCTCGTGGCGTATCCGGTTCGCCTGCCGGGTGCCGTCCGGCTCACAGGCCGTGCCTCGCCGCCATGGTCCAGACCGACACCAGGCAGGCCGCGGCGGCCATGGCGACAGCCACCCGGAGCCCTCTGCGCTCTGGCCAGTAGGACATCACCCGCGCCGCGAACGCGCCCGCCACCGCGGCCACGCAGGCGATGGTCAGCAAGAAGACCCAGGAGCGGGTCTTGTCCGTGCCGATGCCCGCGGCATGCACCAGCGCGACCGGCCAGCAGACGTAGCCGCACCAGTGCACGACGCGCCAGGTCCGGTGGCCGATCCGCTGCCGGAGCAGGCTGGTGATGATCAGCGCGAGGAACAGGTCACAGGCGATCGCGCCCAGGCCGAGCCAGACGGTCTTGTAGCTCGACAGGAACGGTACGAACGCGTCGGTCAGGCTGATCGACGTGTACGTGTCGACGACGGTCGTGCCGACGTGCAGCCCGAGGAAAACCACCGCCAGCAGGGAGATGTTGCGGTGCAGGCCGATGGTGAGGAAGCGGGGCCAGGTCGTTCCCGCGAACCGGCCGGCCGTCAGGATGCCCAGCACCACGGCGGCGGTCAGCAGCAGCAGCGTCACCAGGCCCGTGGCCCGGGTCGCGTACCAGAGTCCCGGGCCGCTGAAGCTCAGCTTCATGCCTGCCCTCCCTGATCGTCGGCGGGCCAGCCGCCGGTCGTGACGACCCGGCCGTCGCCGCGCACCAGCCGGGCAGGCAGGCCGAGGCGGTCGAGCCAGCGCGCCGCCGGCTCGCCCCTGATGATCGCCGCGGTGCTGGCGATGTTGGCGGCGACGCAGGTCGCGGCGGCCACGCTCACCGTCCGCCAGCAGCCGTCGGCCGGCCGCCCGGTGCCAGGCACCAGGATGTGGTGCAGGCGTTCCGCGCCGCGGCGCCAGCCCCGGCTGGCCGTGCACGAGGTGGCCAGCCCGCCGGAGTCGATGCCGACTACCTGCCCGCGTGCCCGCCGCGCCGCCGCGCCGCCGGCCTGGTCGTCGGGCAGCTTGTCGCTCACCTCGATCCGCCAGCCGCCGTCGGGCGCCTGGCCCGCGATCGCGATGTCACCGCCCAGGTTGACCAGGACCCCGCAGCCGACCGCGGCCGCGGCCCTGGCTGCGGCCCGGTCGGCGGCCAGCGCCTTGGCGGTCGCGCCGAGATCGAGCACGACGCCCGCAGGCACCCGCACGGTCCGCCGCTCGTGGTCGAGCTCTACCAGCCGCCAGCCCGGCGCGGGCGCGGCCGCCCGGGTCAGCGCGCTGGTGTCGGCGCGTACCTCGGCGAAGTCCCGGTCATAGCCCAGCCTGACCAGGGACCCGCCGCAGGTCGGGTCCACGTCGCCGTCGGTGAGCGCCGCCGCGGTCAGCGCCGTCTGCAGCGCCTCGGCGAACAGGGCGCTCACCTCGGTGACCCGGCCGCCGGCCGCATTGACCAGCGAGAGCTCGGAATCCGGCCGGAACCGTGAGCAGGCGGCGTCGATCGCCGCCAGCTCGGCCGATATCAGCCGGTAGGCGGCTTCCAGGGTGTCCGGCCTGGTGACCAGCAGCGCGCCGAACGTGCCGAAGACGCTGAAGCTCCGGCCGGCCTGCTGTGCCGTCGCCGGGCGTCCCGCGGCGATGGCCGCAGCGCCCGGCGCAGGCTGTGCCCCGGGATCTTGCTCTGCCTTGGCGGGTTGCCGGGGGGTCGTCCCCCCTAGGGCAAGCACCTCACCCTCCCGAGGGAGTGGACCCGCTCGTGGTCGTGTGCGGCGTCGGGCTGGGCGCGGGCGCCGGGGTGGTCGGCGGCGGAGTCAAGCTGGGGCTGGGGGCGGGTGCTGGCGCGGCCGACGGGGACGGGCCGGCCGTCGGTGCTGGGGTGCTGCCCGGCGTCGGCGTGCTGCCCGGCGCGGCCGCGGGCGCGGGCGCGTGAAGCCTAGGCCTGCGCTTCCTGTGCGCGAGGCTCTTGGTGTGGCTGGGGCTGGGGCCGGGGCTGGCGTGCGGCGACGGCCGGACGACGGGCTGGGGTGCCGAGGCGGTGTGGGCGCTCGCCGTGCGGGCGAAGAGCGCGGCGAACCCGACCGCTGTGATCGCGCTGAGCTGGGTGGCCCGCCACGTCAGGCGGGAGAGCCGGCGCAGGCCGTCATCGCGTGCTGCGCCGGGCGTGCGTGGGCCTTTCATGGGACCAAGCCCATCGGAACGCGCGTTAAGAGCTGACCAAGAACCGCTCAACGGCCCGTTAGATCGGTCTGCGGGCGTTGGGGACGCGGGGGAGGGGCGGGCGCGGTCAGCTCGTCGGCGAGCTGGCGGGCGATGGCCGCCCAGCCGCGCTCATGCTGGCCCACGAGCCCCGGCGGCAGCAGCGTGTGCTCGATCGTCATCAGGGTCTGCTGGCGCTCGCGCGGCTCCAGGAGCACGGTCACCACGGTGCTGAGGCGCGGATCGGGCCAGGTCGAGCAGCTCCAGGTGAAGCTCAGCCGGCGTGGCCGGTCCAGCGTCAGGTACCGCCCGGTGACGTAGAACTCCGCCCCCGCCTCCTCGATGTCGATCCGCAGCCGACCGCCGACACGGGGATCGGATGTGACGCCGCGGCACCGCGCGGGCCTGGGGCACATCCAGTCCGCCAGCGCGGCGGGATCGAGCCACTCGTCGTAGACGACCTCCGGGGGCGCGGGCAGCAACCGCCGCACCACGGCGGCCTGAGCCTCAGTCACGGCCGCCAGTGCCGTCTTGCCTGCGCGCGAGGCGGGCGGCCAGCGCATCGGCCCGGCGGGACCAGAACGCCGACTGCTCGCCGATCCACTCCCCGGCGGCGCGGAACCCCTCGGGGCGGATCGATAGCCAGTGCTCGCGCCCGCGGACCGCGCGCTGGACCAGCCCCGCCGACTCGAGCACGCCGATGTGGCGGGAGACGCCGGCGAAGGTCATCGGCAGCGGCGCGGCCAGGTCAGTGATCCGGGCCTCGCCGGCGCGCAGCGCGACGAGCAGGGCCCGGCGGGTGGGGTCGGCGAGCGCCGCGTACGTTCGGTCCAGGACCTGATCTTCAAGCACCTTGTTGAGCTTAGCGGTCCGGTGTGATATTAAACCAATACGTTGAACGACTGTTCCAAGCGGAGGCTGACGTGCCCATCTACCAGACGGCCCACTACCAGGTGAAGGCATCCGCGGTCGACAAGGTCAAGTCCGCGATCGCGGAGTTCGTCGACTACGTCGCCCGCAACGAGCCAGGCAGCCGGATGTACACGGCGTGGCAGAAGAAGGACGACCCCACCAGGTTCGTCCATCTCTTCGAGTTCGCCGACGAGGCCGCGCATCAGGCCCACGGCTCGTCCGACGCGGTGCGCCGGTTCGAGGCCGCCTACGGGCCAGAGCTCGCCGACGGTCCCGTGGCCTTCACGGACTACCTGCTCATCGCGACCAACCGCCGGCCGTAGGAATCCCACGGCGGGCGATCGTCATTCGGTCCCCGCCGACGGCGGCCGTTCTTTGACCCGGCCTTTACCTGGATTCGGCAAGAACCCGGGCAGCACGGTCCGCAATTCGCCTTTCTTCGCCTCGGTGCAGGATCGGCCGGGCGCCATTACCGAAGGTGCCCGTGTTCAGGAGAGTAAGCGTGGCCGCGGCTTGCTCGTGCCTGGCCGTGCTGGCTGCGGGCGCCCGGGTCGGCGGCTCGACCCTGCGTCCGGGCAACCGGTAGGTTGGCCCCATTGACGAGCCAGAACGTGATATCTCAGGGTCGGCCTCTCCGGGCCCGCCGAGGTCGTGGCGCGAAGTACGGGAGTGGTCGGCCGGCCTGCTGCTGTCCCGCACCGGCGAGGACGTGGCAGCCTGGAACCAGCGCATGGCGGACGCCGGGCTCGGCGACGAGCAGGCCCTGCAGGCCTGGCTGGCCGGCCGTGGCGTGACGGGCTACGCCCAGGCGCTGCTGGTCTGGGAGCGTTTCGGCTACCCCGACTTCCTTACCGCCGACGCGGACGAGCTGATCAGCGGCCAGTATGCGGACCGCCCGCAGCTGCGGCCGGTCCTTGACGCGCTGCTCGCGTCGGCGTCGGCGCTTGGCCCGGTGACCGTGCAGGCCCGCAAGACCTGCGTCAGCCTGGTCTCGCCCCGCCGCACGTTCGCCGCGGTCCAGCCGACGACGAAGAGCCGGGTGGATCTCGGCTTCCGGCTCGACGGCGTCGAGCCCGTCGGCCGCCTGCTGGCGGCCAAGAACGTCGGCAACGGCTCGATCAACATGCGGATCGCGCTCAGCGGGCCCGGCGACATCGACGAGGAGGTCCTCGGCTGGCTCCGGCGGTCGTACGACCAGAGCATGGGGCCGCCAGCGGGGAGGCGTCCGGCCCGCCGCCCGGGACCAGTGCTCGGGACGCTCACCGTGGTGATCGAGGGCTCCGGCCTTCCGGGCCTGGCCTGGTGCCCGGGACCCGAGGGCCCCGCGTACCAGAACGTCCACGTCGCGCTGCACGGCCACGACCAGGACCGGTCCTTCCTCCCGATGCCCGGCCGCGGCGGCTGGCTGGCCATCGAGCCGGTGCCCGCCGACGCGCCGGCGGCACGGTGGGAGGTGCCGGTCACCGTCCGGCAGGGTGACGCGGCCCCCGACTTCGGCGGCCCGTTTGTCCGCGGCGACCGAACGGACCGGCACCTCGCCCTGGCCTGGGGCGAC
>DASYXX010000564.1:0-4017 GCA_035934395.1 Streptosporangiaceae bacterium | reverse complement strand
CGCCCGGGCCGCCGCGGCCCCGACCGGCCGCTCACCGCAGCCGGTAGCTGACGGGCCGGCCGCGCGCCGCCGGCCGGCTCGGAGCGGACCCCCAGCCGCAGGGTCTGGAAATCCGGGCGGTCGAAGTCGAACAGGGTCATCAGGTTGCCGATCGCCGGCCTGTCCTGGGGGACGTAGGCGCCCGGTGTCGCGTTCGGCATGTTGTCCTCGCTGAAGGAGGTCAGCGGCCCCAGCCGCCAGTTGGCCTCGATGAACTTGAGGATGGACACGTGGTCGGTGTAGGTGTGGTCGACGAAGCCGCGCCTGGCGAACGGCGAGACCACGAGCAGGGGCACCCGCGGGCCGTCTCCGAAGAAGCTGACCGGCTGGATGTAGCCCGAGTCGTAATAGCCGCCGGTCTCGTCGAAGGTAACGAAGACCGCCGTCGATTTCCACAGCTTGGGGTTGCCCTGGATCGCGGCGATGGCCCTCGCGGTGAAGTTCTCGAACCCGGCGAGCGTGGAGTAGCCGGGGTGACCGTCGTCGCCGCCGGGCTTGAGGAACGACACTGCGGGCAGCGTGCCGCTGGCGGCGTCGGCGATGAACTGGTTGGCGTCGTGCTGGGTGCTCGCGCGCAGCGCCGGGTTGGTCATGATCGACGTGGAGTACTGCATCGGGTCGCAGATCCCGCAGTAGTCCGGCGTGGGGTTCCCGTTGTTGTAGCCCTCGCCGAAGTACCCCCAGCTGATGCCGTGCGCCGATAGCTCGTTGCCTATCGTCACGTAGTCGGTCTTCTGCGGCGGCACGGTGTAGGGCGCCGTCTCCAGGCTGCCGTCCGCCTTGTAGCTGGGGTTGTAGTTGTTGAGCAGGTAGAAGCGCCCTGGCTGGCAGTTGTTAAAGACCTTGTAGGGCAGGCTGTTCAGGTAGCTGAACACCGGACCGACCCCGGGCTGCGACTGGTCCGCGCACTCCGAGTAGCTGCCCCCGGTCTTCGCCGTGGTGCTGCTGCCATAGCCGTCCTGCGTGTAGTTGTTGTTGGTCCCCGGCTTCGGGTTCGGGTTCTCGATCTCGCCGGCCGGCGGCGGGGTCGCGGCGCCGGACGCGTCCTGGTACGACGCGGCAAAGCCGGTGCCGAGCGCGATGTGGTTGGCGCCGGTGCCGCCCTGCACCGCCTGGTGATAGTTGTCGCTGATCGCGTAGTTCAGCGCCAGGTTGCGGAAGATGGGCGCGTCGCCCTGCGCCATGTTGTAGTAGCCCATCGACACCGCGCCCTGGTGGATGGCGGCGGGCGGGGTGGTGCCGTTGTCGTCCCCGGCCGTGCTGGCCACCCACGTGTTCAGCCGGGACTTCGAGGCGGTGGTCTGCTGCCACATCTGGTAGAAGCGGTGCAGGGGGTCGCCGACGTAGGCGCCGAACAGCTCGCACTGGCCGAACTTCGAGTACTGCAGGTGGCTGTCGAAGTAGGGCACATAGTTCGTGATCTGGAACGGCCCGTTGGGAAGGCTTGCGGGGAACCGGGTGTCCGGGCTGTTCCCGGGCAGGCCGTCGCATGCCGATGACACATAGGTGGTGTTCGGCTGCGGCAGCGTCGTGTAGGCGCCGGTGATCGTCGGCGTCAGCGTGTACTTCGTGGTGTTCGTCGCTGTGAGCTGGGATGCCTTGGCGAAGTTCGGGCCAGGGCTCCCGGCCGCGGTGACGATGCCCTCCGACCGGAGGTTCCAGATGTGCTGATGGCCGGGCGGCTTGTAGGTCGCGAACACATTGTCGAAGCTGTGGTTCTCGCCGATGATGATGACCACGTGCTTGATCGGCGTTCTGGTGTGCATTCTGGCCGCGCTGGCGGCCGGGCCGGGCGACGCGGCCGCCGCGGCGGCCGTCAAAGCCGTCGCGACCATTCCAAGCGTCGCCACGACGCCGATCTGCCTGATCCGTTTCAGGTTCATCGGGCTCCCTTCGGCTCCGTAGGAGAGCAGAGCGGATACAGCGAAACGGCTGAGGGCTACCTCGGGCCAGGCTCAGAATGGGGGCTGCGCTGGTCCACGGGGGGAACAAACGGTAGCTATGCCGTAAGTGTTGCAACAACAGCCGACGACTCCGAAGGGCGCGGCTCGCCAGGCATGCCCGTCACCCTCGACGCCGCGTCAGGTCAGGTCCGCGGGCAGCGGCTGCTGGGCCCAGATCGTCTTGCCCGTCCGGGTGTGGCGGCTGCCCCAGCGCTCACTGAGATGGGCCACGAGCAGCAGGCCGCGGCCGTCCTCGTCGTAGCGGTCGGCGCGACGCAGGTGCGGGGCGCTGCTGCTGCCGTCCGACACCACGCAGCAGAGCGCGCCATCCAGGATCAGCCGCAGCTGGATGGGCGGCTCCGCGTGGCGGATGGCGTTGGTCAGCAGCTCGCTGACGATGAGCTCGGTGGTGAAGGTGATCTCCTCGAGGCCCCAGGCCGCGAGCTGGCGGGCGGCGCGGGCGCGGGCCTCGGCCACGACCGCCGGCTCGGCGGGCAGGTCCCAGCAGACGATCCGGTCGGCGGCCAGGCCGCGGGTGCGCGCGACGAGCAGCGCGGCGTCGTCCTCGGCCCGCTCCGGAAGCAGCTCCTCGACCAGGATGTCGCAGATGGTTTCCAGCGACGACGAGCCGGCGCCGGAGGAGCCGGCGCCGGAGGAGCCGTCCGGCCGGACGCAGACGTCGCTCAGGACCTTGCGCATCGCGCTGAGCCCGGTGTCCATGTCGCGCTGCCGGGATTCGATCAGGCCGTCGGTGTAGAGGACCAGCAGGCTGCCTTCGGGCAGCTCGATCTCGGCTTCCTCAAAGGGCAGCCCGCCCAGGCCCAGCGGCGGGCCGGCCGGAAGATCGAGAAACGTGGCCGCGCCGCCGGGGAACACGACCGCGGGCGGCGGGTGCCCGGCGCGGGCCAGCGCGCAGCGGCGGGACACCGGATCGTAGACCGCATACAGGCACGTCGCGCTCAGATCGGTGACCGCCGGGCCGGCCGGCGGCAGGCCCTCCTCGTCGGCCAGGCGCGTGACCACGTCATCCAGCCTGGTCAGCAGCTCCCCCGGTTCGAGATCGACGTCCGCGAGCGTCCGCACGGCGGTGCGCAGCCGGCCCATGGTGGCGGCGGCGTGGATGCCGTGCCCGACCACGTCGCCGACCACCAGCCCCACGCGGCTCCCCGACAGCCGGATCACGTCGAACCAGTCGCCGCCCACGGGAACCCGAGAGCCCGCCGGCAGATAGCGGGTCGCCACCTGGACCGCTGCCTGCCTCGGCAGGCGCCGCGGGAGCAGGCTGCGCTGCAGGGCCAGCGCGGTCGCGTGCTCGCGGCTGTAGCGGCGGGCGTTGTCGATGCACACCGCCGCGCGGGCGACGATCTCCTCGGCCAGGACGAGATCATCGTCCTCGAACGGCTCCGGCCGCCGGTGCCGGCCGAAGACCGCGATGCCGAGCGTCGCGCCGCGCGCGCGCATGGGCACCACCATGATCGAGTGGAAGCCGTGCTGGAAGGTATGAGCCGCTCGCGTGGGGTCTTGCCGAGCCCACCGCTGGACGGTGCGCCGCATGTCGTCGGAGTTCATCAGGATGCCGCTGGTCAGGTGCCTGGCGACGGGCGAGTGCCGGGAGAGGGAGGACACCTGCCCGGGCCGGACGAGCGCCTCGGGGCTGCCGTCGACGACAGAACCGCAGGCCATCCTGCGCAGCGGCGCGCTGACCTCGAAGGGGTCGGACGTCGGCTCGTCGCCCCGGAACACCGAGTCGAGCAGGTCGACCGACGTGAAGTCCGCGAGCCCGGGGACGGCGACCTCCACGAGCTCCTCAGCCGTCCTGCTCATGTCGAGAGTGCTGCCGATGCGGGTGCTCGCCTCGTTCACCAGGGCCAGCCGCTCGCTGGCCCGGAGCTGCTCGGTCACGTCAACGGCCACGGCGAGCACGCCGCACACCTGACCCGCCTGGTCCCTTACCGGCGAGAGGGTGACCTCCACGGCGCGATCGCGCGCGGCACCGGGCATCGGGTTGATGCCCTTCCACACGGCCGGCTTCCCG